>NZ_KV836146.1:0-21099 GCF_001838255.1 Corynebacterium sp. HMSC073B01
TCATAAACTCATACAGTTTCACATTTGCAGCCCGTAATCATATTTGGCGCCCGTAATTTTTGGGGTCTGCCCAGTCATTATCTTGAGAATCAGACATACTTTTGTCATGTAACGTTCTTTTTACGCTTGAAGATTTACGCTTGAAGAAAAGGAACCGACCACATGATCAGAAGAAGACAACTCTCAGCGGTCGTGCTCACCATCTCCATGCTGCTGGTGCTCGTAGGCTCTTTTGCGGGAATCACAACAGGGCGTGCACAGGCGCAAGAGGCCGCGAGTACTATCTCGCCAACCATGGTGATCCTGGATGCTTCAGGGGCAATGCTTGCCGACGACGCGGGCGGCCAGACCCGAATGGAGGCAGCGAAGACTGCCACGAGTAAGTTCGCGGGATCGGTGTCAGAGGACTCCGAAATTGGGTTCATGGTCTACGGCACGGAAGTTGGCAATTCGCCGGAGGAGCGGGAAGCTGGCTGTCAGGACATCACCACGCTGCTGCCCGTGCAGGCGGGTAACTCGGCGAAGATTCCTGCTGAAGTAGGAAAGGTCCAAGCCTCCGGCCACACCCCGATGGGGCCTGCGCTGCGTCAGGCTGCCGATGAGTTGCCGAAAGAAGGGCAACGTTCGATTGTGTTGGTCTCCGATGGTGAGGACACCTGTGCTCCGCCACCGGTGTGCGAGGTAGCCAAGGAACTCAAGCAGCAGGGCATTGACCTGGTCATCAACACAGTTGGTTTCCTTGTTGATGCAGGTGCACGTGCTGAACTGGAGTGCATTGCTGAGGCCACTGGCGGTGAGTACCTGGACGCCCAGGACTCCGATTCGCTGGCTGAGTCCATGAAGACGCTGGCGACCCGCACCGCACGCACCGCGCAGTCCAGCGCGCAAGAGATACAGGGCGGCGACGCTCCTACGAGCGCTACCAAGGTGCCTGCCGACGTGGAAACGTTCTCGACCAAGCTGCGGGAAAAGACTCCTGAGTCCGAGCGCAGCATCGGTAATCAGGAAGGCGACGGTGCTGAGTACTTCTCCGTCCCGGTTGCTGAGGGAGAGCGGCTTGCAATTAGTGCGGCTACCGTGCCGGGAGCGTCGTCAGGCGCGACGTTGATGGACCTAGATGTTCGTAACTTCGCGCTCACTATGCATTTGGATGACAGCAGTTGCTTCCTGGCCAATGATTTCGGCAATGGCATCATCGACTCCAATGGCCCCTTTTTCGCATCGATAACAACCAAGCAGTCCGGGGGAGCTGAGGGGGACTGTAAGCCGGGCAATGTGGTGTTCTCCGTGGCTCGGAAAGGCGGCTCCTTCGAGGGCCAGGACATTCCTGCAGAAGTAACCATCAAGCGTTTCGCCAACGAAAACCTGATTGATGTGCCGGAGGCGTTCCCGTCCGACAAGGAGAGCTTGAACCCTCCGCCCGCGACACCGGAAGCAGATCAGGCTAAGAAGGTCACCCCAGGTTCGTGGTTCGATGACGCCACGGAACTTACTGCCGACAACATCAGCAGCGTCACGGCCGACATTGTTCCTGGTGAGACGCACGTGTACAAGATCAAGTCCGAGTATGGGCAGCAGCTCCGCGGCGCCGTCAAACTCATTGACGCCCCAGAAGCGGACAAGCTTGCACAGATCTCCGGCCTGGATATCAAGACGCTGAACTCGGCACGCCAGCTCGCCGGCAGCGAGGAAAACCGTCCGGCCAATGAACACCAGATCGGTGAAGAGACTACATTTGGTAACTCGGCCCGGATTAACTATCGCAATCGGATCGGCGAAGATAGTGAAAAGTCGGGCGATTACGAGGCTGAAAGAGCCTGGTTGGATGGCGACCAGTACATCGTTGTCTTCTTCAACAACAGCTGGGGTGCCGGTCAATCCCACGATGTCGCGGGTGTTCAAAACGTCCCGGTGACTTACCAGCTGACCACGGAGTTGGTCGGCGAGAAGATTCCGGGCCCAGCTTTTGAACAGGTCGCGCACAAGTCGCCAAGTAGCGAGGCCCCGACTAGTAGCCAGCAGAATCCGAAGGGCACCGAAGAAAACGAGGATGACGGCTCTTCCAACATGATGTGGTTCTCTATTGGTGCAGTTCTGTTAGCCGTCGTCGGCGCGGCAATCGCGTTGACCCGTAAGTAACGCTAGAGCGTCCAGTACACGCCGAATCGGTCAGGCTTGACGACGGCTTCCGTGCCCTCGGCAACCTCAGCGCCTGTTAGGCCAAGCGCTTGGCAGGCGCTTTCGACCTCTTCGGCCGAATCGCTGGAGAGGCGCATCGCCACACCGTCGCCGAAGGTGAAATTGTGCATGCCCGGCGAGTCGAGCGTCATGAAATTCCCTGACCCGAAAAGCCGGTTGTATACCTCGGTGGCGGCGGCAGCCTGTGGTTCGTCGCCTGTCCACATGAAGTAGGGAATAACGGCGGGATTCGCTGTCTTTGCGGCAGCGTCCGTGCTTGCAGCCCCGCTGGTTAAGGAATCAATCATCAGTTGCCAGTTGACCCCATTGCCGTCGACCAACCAGCCAAAGAGCGGCGAGAAATCGTAGCTGGTCAGGGGCATGAGCGTAGCACCACCGCTGATGGTTTCATCACCCGCCATCAGATGCTCCCACAGTCTGCGCAGCTGGTTTTCCTGACCAGGGGCAAATCGCACCATAAAAGACACAGCGGGGGTTAATCGGCGGTTCCCGTTCTCAATGAGTTCAAAGTCCATCCCGCCGATGGTGAGCGTGGTGGAGTTGGGCTTGATGTTGGAGTGAAAACCTTCGGCGTAAAACCGCGCAGCGGCGCGGGGGTCGTCGTTAAGCGCGATCACGGCCGAGATAGAAACAGTCATGAAAATGAGCCTAACGACGAGCGCCTAACCGCGCAGAGAACGCAGCGTTTGATCCTAGTCAGTGAAGAATCTTCATACGGCGATATCCCCAGTAACGCTGCGCTGATTAGGGGATTTCAGTTAGTGGCGTGGGCTCTGCTCGCGAACTAGGTCTGCAAATCTGTTGATGTAGTCGCGAACAAAGTCCTCAGTGCTTGACGACGTGAATTCTCCTTGTTCGTCAATGAGTGTTGGCGATTGTCCCAGGAAGACCTCTGGCTGACCGAGCATCGGCATGTCGAAGTACGACAGCGCGAGTCGCAAGTTCTTCTGAGAGCTATAACCGCCCATACGGCCGACGGAGTGGCTGATAATTCCCGCGGGCAGGTTCTTCCATGCCACATCACCGTTGGGCTTAGATCCGATGTCAACGGCATTCTTCAGAGCTGCAGGAATTGTGCGGTTGTTTTCTGGGGTGACAAATAGGATGCCATCGCTGGCTTTAATGGTTTCCCGGAAACTGGTGTATTCCGCGGGAGTCGCAATATCGGACACTGCGGGGTCGTCGTAGTCGAAGTTGTAGAGAGGGAGGTCACGAATCTCGACGATGTCGACTTTGAAGTCATCGGGGAAGTACGTGGCTGCCTTGAGTGCAATCTTTCGTGCATAGGAGGCTCGACGCAAGCTTCCTACCAGGATAGAAATCTGTGCAGTCATGCGAATGTTCCTTTCTTAGGATGTATGGGGAAAGACGTGGATTTAGAAATCCCAGTCTTCATCTGCGGTGTCTTCGGCTTTTCCGATGACATATGCGGAGCCGGAACCGGAGAAAAAGTCGTGGTTTTCATCTGACCCCGGGGTGAGGGCGGCGAGAATTTCGGGCTTGAAGGCGGTCTCTTCATGGTTAAACCGCTGCGGGTATCCCAAGTTCATGAGCGCTTTGTTGGCGTTGTATCGAATGAAGTTGGCAACGTCGTCGTAGAGCCCGAGTGGTTGGTATAGGGCTTCGGAGTACCTCAGTTCGAGCTGGTATAGATCATCGAGAAGTTCGAAGACGAAAGCCTTCATCTGCGTTTGCGTGGCGGTGTCGTAGGTTTCTACGCCTCGCTGGAATTTGTAGCCGGAGTAATAGCCGTGAACAGCTTTGTCACGCAGAATCAGGCGCACCATGTCGGCGGTATTGGTCAGGATGCCACGTGATGCGAAGTGCAGCGGGAGGTAGAAGCCGGCGTAGAGCGAGAAGGACGAAAGAAGCGTTGCTGCCGCCTTTCGCTTGAGTGGAACGTCGCCGTAATAGTGTTTGAGCACAGCTTTTGACCGAGCCTGCAGGATGTCATTGGCGACTGCCCATTGGTAGGCAGCGTCGATGTCAGGGGTATTGGATAGCGTAGAAAATACTGAAGAATAAGACTTTGCATGCACTGCTTGCATGAAAGCGATATTCGTGTAGACGGCCTCTTCATGTTCGGTGCGGGCATCTTGAATTTGGGAAATCTCCCCGACAGACGCCTGGACTGTGTCGAGCATGGTCAGTCCGGTGAAGACCTTCATGGTCAGCTCGCGTTCTAGATCGGTGAGACGTCGCCAGTCTGCAAGGTCATTGGACAGCGGAACTTTTTCGGGCAGCCAAAAATTTGCTGTTAGGCGATTCCACACTTCGAGATCTTTGTCATCTTGCACTCGGTTCCAGTTGATTGGCCGAAGGCGGGCAGCTGGGTCCTTTCGAAAAGACGGTGGCGTAGTTGAATAGCTGTAGATGTTCAAGAAGTAGCGCTCCTCCAGAATTTTTCCAGGCCCTCTTTGACGTTCTCCACATCGTGGTCTGTCCCCAGTAGCTCATAGTGGTATAGCTCCGGAACCTGGCATTTTGCAGAAATGATGGCTCCGGCTATGCAAAAGTCGGTGCCGAAATTTGTGTTGCCCGAGGTGATGACACCGCGGATGAAACTCCTGTTGGTTTCGTCGTTGAGAAAAGCGATGACTTGCTTAGGTACCGCGCGGCGCCGACATCCGCCACCATAAGTCGGTGTGATCAGGACAAATGGGCTGCAAACGCGAATCATTCCGTCTTTTCGCGGATGTAACGGGATGCGTGCTGCTGGTTGAGCCAGCTTTTGGACGAACCGGTGAGTGTTTTCAGAAGCACTGGAGAAGTACACGATTCGGGGTGACTCCTCCGGTGGGAGTTCCGTGAAAGTCAGCGGCGTCTTCGATGATGAAGACACTCGATTACCTCCTATGTTCAATGGATTGAACATAAAATAGAGGAGTGAATGGGGTGTCAACAAGGCGTTGCCTACATGCGGTTGAAAAGTGCTTAGTCACGCAATTGCGAAGTAAAGCCGCGACTCTTCATTAACGGCGGAAAAACCCAGCAGCTGATCTTCAAGGCGGGAAAGTGGCGGGGTTGCCGGCCGGGGGGGGAGGGAGGAGGTGGTGTCTCTCGGAGGGGGCTCCAGTCGTGCCCCGGGCAAAAGCACAACAGGGAAACAAAACCGCCGCGCTTTGGAAAGGCCCAGTCGATGAGGAGACTGGTTTTCCAAAGCGCGGCGTTTTCTACAGCGCTTTCGCATCAACTACTTCAGCGGACGAACACTTCCGGTGAAGTGCGGACGCTTCTTCTTGCGATCCCACGCGACAATGTTGACTGCGCGGCCGATGTTGGAGCTGCCCTCAGTCAGGTTGTGAGCAGCACCTGCACCGTCACCGGTGTGGGTGAGTGCGACATTGATGGTGGTCGGCAGAACGACCGGCGCACCGAAGGAAATCTGGAACTCGTACGACTGACCCGGCAGAACCTGTGCCTCAGCCAGCGCGCGGGAGGCGGTGTACATGCCGTGTGCAATCGCTGCTGGCATGCCCAGAGCCTTCGCGGAGACAGAGGTGATGTGAATCGGGTTCCAGTCACCGGAAACCTTGGCCCACTTGCGGCCGGTGTTGCCAGCCAGCTTCCACTGAGCGGTGGGGAAGGGAACCTTGAACTGCTCGCGTTTGATGGTCTCGGCGCCGGACTTGATGGCCTCACGCTGTGCCTGGACCTCTTCGAAGCCCTCGGCATCCTTCAGGCGAACGCCCTTGGCCAGATACACCGACTGCTCCTCGACCAAGGTGGCGCCGGATGTGGACGATGTAACAGTTGACTCCAGAACAACCTCAGTGCCCGAGCGGTGAGCGCGGAATGCGGCAACCTTCACCGCGATATCAACTTTGCCACCGAGTGTGACAGGCGAGATTTCGCGGTAGGTGTTCTCGGTGTGGACCAGGCCCATCATCGGCAGCGGGAAATCATCCGCAGCCATTAGCTCCATCTGGATGGGCATGATTAGGGCGTGGATGTGGCCGAAGAAAGCCTGTTCAGACTTCGGGGCGCCAACGACGTCGCGGAAGTCCTGGTCACGGTCGGCATCGACAGTGACGCCCTTGACCACTAGTTCATCGACCTTGATTTCGGTGGAGTTCGGGCGTTTCTTCGCCGAACCAGCAGCTGCCTTGGCGTAGAGCGGAACCAGATTGGGAATGGCATCCAGGGTCTTAGCCATAAGTTTTCCTCTTTCCTCCTTATCGGGAGCCTATGCGGAAGCCGCGACTTCGCTTAGGCGCCGACGATGTTCTGACCGCAGACGCGCAGGACGTGACCATTGACGCCGAGAGCGCGGTCGGAGACCAGGAAGGCGATTGCCTGGGCGACATCGCCCGGCTGGCCACCCTGCTGCAGCGAGTTCACGCGTCGAGCAACCTGGCGGTTGACGAACGGAATAGCAGCGGTCATGTCGGTCTCGATGAAGCCCGGAGCAACAGCGTTGATGTTGCCGCCGCGCTTAGCAAACTCCTCAGCGTAAGCCTCGACCATTGCGATAACGCCGGCCTTGGAGGTGGCGTAGTTGGTCTGGCCGCGGTTACCTGCGATACCGGAGGTGGAAGCCATGGTGGCAATACGCGGAGCCTTCTCGAAGGCCTTGTGGTTCAGCAGCTGCTCGTTCATCTTCAGCTGAGACTCGATGTTGACGGCGATGACCGAGCCCCACTTGGCGTCGTCCATGTTGGCGAACATCTTGTCGCGGGTGATGCCTGCGTTGTGGATGACGATGTCCAGGCGACCGTAGCGGGCCACAGCGGCATCGGCAATGGCGTTGCCGGCGTCGTCGGCAGTGATGTCCTGCTGCAGAGCCAGGCCACCGAGCTCGTTGGCAACCTTGGACAGAGCCTCGCCCGCCTGTGGAACGTCGATGACGATGACCTCTGCGCCGTCAGCCTTGAGCTGGCGAGCGATAGCGGCACCGATACCACGGGCGGAACCGGTGACAGCGGCAACCTTGCCAGCCAGCGGCTTATCCCAGTCGGACGGGATCTCGCCCGCGTCGGAGGTGACGCGGAGGAACTGGCCGTCGATGAAGGCCGAGCGGCCGGAGAGGAAGAAGTGCAGGGAGGAAATCACGGATGGCGCGGTGACCGAGACCCCCGGAGCAACGAGGATGCCGTTGGCGGTGGAGCCGCCACGAACCTCGTGGCCGAGGGAGCGAATCAGGCCCTCGATACCACCGGCGACAGCGTTCTCAGCGATCTCGGCCGGGGTTGCGTTGTGGTGAGCATCCTTGGCGCGGGAGACGGTGACGATGCGACCACCCTTGTCCAGCTTGCGCATGTGCTTTGCAGCAGCGAGCACTGGGCCCTGCAGCTCTGCCGGACGCTTGGCCTCAGTGGCGACGAGGACAATGGCACCAATCTTGTCGTCAGCGGCGTTGCCACGACGGACCTGCAGACCCCACTCAGCCAGCTGAGCTGCAACTGCGTCTGCATCTGCACCCTCGCCGGTGACGAGCACCTTGTCGTTGTTCAGCAGCGGACCGCCCGGCTTGTGGCGGCGCAGGAACGGTGGCTGCGGCAGGCCAGTGGCCTTAGCCAGTCCAGTGAGCGGACCACCGTTGACGAGTTCCTGGTACTTATCGGTCATGGAAAATTCTCCTTGAAAGTAAAAGTGTCTTTATCGGTGGTGCGCTTTTAGACGCGAGCCTCGAGAACTGCGACAACACCCTGGCCGCCCGCAGCACAAACGGAGATCAGGCCGCGAGTGGTCTTGCCGGTCTCGTCTGCCTTCTGGCGCAGCATCTTGGCGAGGGCTGCCACAATGCGGCCGCCGGTAGCGGCGAATGGGTGGCCGGCTGCCAGAGAAGAGCCCTTGACGTTGAGCTTCTCGCGCGGGATGGAGCCCAGCGGGCCTTCCAGTCCGAGCTTGGTGCGGCAGAACTCCTCGTCCTCCCATGCCTTCATGGTGGACAGGACAGTGCCGGCGAAGGCCTCGTGGATCTCGAAGAAGTCGAAGTCGTCGAAGGTCCAGCCGTTGCGGGCCAGCAGGCGCGGGGTGGCGTAAGCCGGAGCCATCAGCAGGCCCTCGTCGCCGTGGACGAAGTCAACTGCGGCCGCCTCGGAATCGACGACGTCGGCAAGCACCGGCAGACCGCGCTCAGCGGCCCACTCCGGGGTGGAGACGAGGACGGCGGAGGCGCCGTCGGTAAGCGGAGTGGAGTTACCGGCGGTCATGGTCGGCTCTGCTTCCAGGCCGCGGCCGAAGACTGGCTTGAGCTTGGCCAGCTTCTCCGGGGTGGAGTCCGGGCGCATGTTGGTGTCGCGGGAAACGCCCTTGTACGGGGTGACGAGGTCAGTGAAGAAGCCCTCGTCGTAAGCGTTTGCCATGTTCTGGTGGGAAGCGGCGGCGAGCTCGTCCTGCTCGGCGCGGGTAACGCCCCACTTGGCGGTGGTGATTGCCTGGTGCTCACCCATGGACAGGCCAGTGCGTGGCTCGCCGGTCGACGGAGTGTCTGGAGCCAGGTCGGACGGACGAGCCTTCAGGAAGACCTTTGCCATGTCCAGAGTGGACTTCTGGCGGCTGGCCTCCAGCAGGATCTTGCGCAGACGGTCGTTGACAGCAATCGGAGCGTCGGAGGTGGTGTCCACGCCGCCGGCGATGGCGGAGTCAATCTGGCCCAGCTTGATCATGTTGGAGACAGAGTTGAGGGCTTCCATGCCGGTGGCACATGCCATCTGAATGTCGAAAGCCGGGGTGTCCGGCGCCAGTGCGGAGCCGAGGACACACTCACGGGTGAGGTTAAAGTCACGGGAGTGCTTCAGTACAGCGCCGGCGGAGACTGCGCCGAGGCGCTCGCCGCCGATACCGAAGCGAGCGACGAGACCGTCGATTGCGGCGGTCAGCATGTCCTGGTTCGACTCGTTAGCGTATTCCTTGTTAGAACGAGCGAACGGAATGCGGTTACCACCGACGACGACTGCGCGGCGCAGAGAGTTATTGTTGGCCTGAGCTGCCATGTGATTGTTCCCTTCAAAATCCTTGAAGTGTGACGTGAATTACTAAATTTAGACAATACTGGTATCGGTGTTTTCTGTCACGTTTTTAGAAATATTTTTGTCCAGTCATCTACCGAGCGGGGGAGGTGAGGGGCAAACACCGTCGTCCACCTGTGAAAAATTCGATGGGCAGCACTCCGGAATCTCAAAAGTTTTCCCGCTTGACGACGGTAATTGCGTCAATCCCCACTAGTTGGGGTGGCGGCCGGAGGTATCAATAGAGTGCAAAGGCGTATAGGGGTTTAGACTTTATCGCCATGCGACCTGAACTTTCCTCGTATAACCATCTTTCCGCGGGCAAGGTCCGGGAAATCTACGAGATTGACCCTGAGACTCTGCTGCTTGTGGTCAGTGACCGTATTTCTGCCTTCGACCACATTCTGGAGACCCCGATTCCTGACAAGGGTCGAGTGCTCACCGCGATGAGCGTGTTCTTCTTCGATGAGATTGACTTCCCGAACCACATGGCTGGCCCGGCTGACGATGAGCGCATTCCGGAGGAGTGCCTAGGTCGTGCGCTGGTGTGCAAGAAGCTGGACATGCTGCCATTCGAGTGCGTCGCACGTGGCTACCTGACAGGCTCTGGCCTGGTCGAGTACAAGGAAAACGGCACTGTCTGTGGCATTGAGCTGCCAGAGGGCCTCGTCGAGGGCTCCAAGTTGCCAGAACCGATTTTTACCCCGGCCACCAAGGCTGAGCTGGGCGAGCACGACGAGAATGTCTCCTTCGACGCCGTTGTGGAGTCCCTGGGGCAGAAGCGCGCCGAAGAGCTTCGCGATGCCACCCTGCGCATCTACTCCCAGGCTGCTGAACTGGCTGCTAAGCGCGGCATCATCCTGGCCGACACCAAGTTTGAGTTCGGCCTCGACTCCGACGGCAACCTGGTGCTGGCCGACGAGGTTCTCACCCCGGACTCCTCCCGCTACTGGCCAGCCGACTCCTACCAGGAGGGTTCGGTTAACCCGAGCTTCGACAAGCAGTACGTCCGAAACTGGCTGACCTGCTCCAAGTCCGGCTGGAAGAAGGACGAGGGCACTCCGCCGCCGGCGCTGCCGGGTAGTGTTGTGGAAGCAACTCGCGAGCGGTACGTCGAGGCCTACGAACGACTGTCGGGCCGCCGCTTCTCGGACTGGATTGGAGAACCTGCGTGAGCGAAGTGACCTTGGACTCGGCATCCGTCGGCAAGCCTGCAAAAAAGGATTTGCCCGCACCCCGTGCACAACGGAAGCCGGTGACTCGGTCCTTCCACGGAAGGGACTTCACCGATAACTTCGAGTGGCTCCGCGATAAGGAAAACTCCGAGGTTATCGACTACCTAGAGGCTGAAAATGCCTATACGGAGGCTTTTACCTCCGATCTTGACGGCACCGCGGACGCGATTTTTAAGGAGATCAAGTCGCGCGTGCAGGAGACCGACATGTCGGTCCCAACTCGCCTTAACGGCTGGTGGTACTACTCGCGCACGCAGGAGGGCAAGTCCTACGGGATGAGCTGTCGCGTGCGTGCGGAGGCCGGTGACGGTCTTGCCGCGTGGACGCCGCCGACCATCGCCGACGATGCCCCAGCACCAGGAGAACAGGTCATCCTGGATGCCAACGAGCTGGCCGAAGGCCATGATTTCTTCGCCCTCGGCGCAGCGAGCGTCTCCGCGGACGGCAATCTGCTGGCCTATTCCACCGACGTCACAGGCGACGAACGCTACACGCTGCGCGTAAAGGATCTGCGCACGGGTGAACTGCTTGATGACGAAATTGCGGGCATCGCCGCAGGTGCTACCTGGGTCGGCTCCGAGTGGATCTTCTACCAGAAGGTCGACGAAGCCTGGCGGCCGGATTCCGTGTGGCGTCACCGCGTGGGCACCTCCACCGAGGATGATGTCTGTGTCTTCCATGAGCCCGATGAGGCCTACTGGGTTGGAGTCGGCACGGTACGCAGCGAAAAGTACCTGATTATTGAGAGCTCCTCGAAGATTACTTCCGAGGTTTGGTACCTGGACGCCAGTGACCCGACCGGTGAGTTCACCTGCGTGCGCCCGCGTGAGGCCGGTGTTGAATACGACATCGATCACGCCGTCATTAGCGGCCGGGATATGTGGCTGATTACACACAATATGACTGGTTCGAACTTCGCACTGGCCATGGTGCCGGCGGGGTCTTTCGACAGCATTTCGGATCTCACTGAGCTGGTTCCGCACCGCGATGACGTCCGCGTTGAGGGCGTCGACTGCTTCGCTGGGCACATCGCGTTTGGTTACCGTCGTGGCGGTATTGGCCGTGTGGCGCTGGCGGTATTGGGTCAGGATGAGGATGGTGCTGGCTCCGCTGGTGATGCCTCTGATACAAGCCATGCTGCTGCTCCAGTGCCAGCGTCCGCTGTGAACTTCGTCGAGCTCGACTTCGACGAAGAGCTCTACTCTGCAGGCACTACCGGCAATGCTGAATGGGACACCCCGGTGTTGCGCTACGCTTACGGCTCCTTCACCACGCCGTCGCAGCTTTGGCAGATTGATATTGCCTCGGGCAAGCGGGTGCTGCTCAAGGAGCAGAAGATTCGCGGGAAGTTTAATCGCGGTGATTACGTCGCCAAGCGTGAATGGGTGAGTGCAGCCGACGGTGCCCAGATTCCGGTATCGATTATCCACCGCGCGGACCTGGACCTGAGCAAGCCGAATCCGACGCTGCTCTACGGCTACGGTTCCTATGAAGCCTCGATGGATCCTGGCTTTTCCATCGCGCGACTGTCGCTGCTGGATCGTGGGATGATTTTTGTCATTGCACACGTCCGCGGTGGTGGCGAAATGGGCCGCGGCTGGTGGGAGAACGGTCGCGCAACCACGAAGAAGAACACATTCACTGACTTCGTCGCCGTCGCTGACTACCTGCTGGATTCTGGGTGGACCACACGCGAGCAGCTGGTAGCACTCGGCGGTTCGGCGGGCGGCATGCTGATGGGCGTGGTCGCGAACATTGCTGGCGATAGGTTCGCGGGCATTCAGGCCGTGGTCCCGTTTGTCGACTGCCTGACATCCATGCTGATGCCAGAGCTGCCGCTGACCGTGGTGGAGTGGGATGAGTGGGGCGATCCCTACCACGACCCGGAGGTCTACGACTACATGGCCTCCTACGCGCCGTACGAGAACATCTCGGCCGATGCGAAGTACCCGAAGATTCTCGCGATTACTAGTTTGAACGACACCCGCGTGCTCTACGTGGAGCCGGCAAAGTGGATCGCCAAGCTGCGCGAGGTTGTCGGAGGTCAGCCGGGGCAGTTCCTGCTCAAGACCGAGATGTCCGCAGGTCATGGTGGTGTTTCCGGTCGTTACGAACGCTGGCGTCAGACTGCCTTCGAGTACGCCTGGATTGTCCACACTGCTGGTGCGGTGGAGTAACGGCATGGATATGCGCACGCTGCTGTCCGCGCAGGGTTTTGACACCGATTCGCTTTCCGACGATCAGTTGGCCGTCTACCACACCCTTTTTCGGCGGCGGGATGTGCGCCGCGAATTCGCCGGAGAAGTGGTGGACAGGGAGCGATTGATGCGCGTGTTGGCGGCGGCCCATGCAGCCCCGTCGGTGGGGCTGTCCCAACCGTGGGACTTTCATATCATTCAGAATCCGGACCGCCTGCAGCAGTTTGCCGACCACGTAGCCGGACGTCGCGCTGAATTCGCGGCCAAGCTCGAAGGCGAGCGGCGTGAGACCTTCAATCCGATTCAGATTGAAGGAATCGTGGACTCGGGAACGGGCATCGTCGTCACCTATGACCCGACCCGTGGCGGCAAGAACATTCTCGGCCGCGACACCGTCGATGACACCGGCCTCATGTCAGTCGCGCTGGCTATTCAGAATCTGTGGCTGGCTGCTACGGCAGAGGGGCTCGGCGTCGGCTGGGTCAGTTTCTACCATGAGGATTTCCTGGCTGACTTTGTCGGTGTCGAGGCACCCGTGCGCCCGGTGGCCTGGCTGTGCATTGGTCCAGTAACGCACCTGGCCGAGGAGCGTGACTTGGAGAAGTTCGGTTGGCGCAAGGGACTGGCTCTCGATGAGGTTGTGCATTGGGGATAATCCGCGCTGCAGACGCACATTGATGTGCTGCGATGGCGCTTTTTGAACTCTTATTTGAAAGGCTTCTGAGTATTCTCCAAGCCTTGTCCTCTCCGTTACCAAAAATTTACATACGCCTGTTTTTGTTGAATCCATGGCAGGCAGTGGGGTGCAAGAACAGATTCGGACGACCGACCAGGTCATTCGTCCAGCGGGCAAAGAGCTCGTAACTGTTGACGGTGGTGTGGTCGGTTCGCCGCTTTTGGTGTCGGTGTCGGGTTTGCGCGATGGCACATTGCTCGACGTCGCTCGTTTCGTGGCAGCGATGGAACAGCGCGGTATTACACCGTCTCTGCTGGTAGCGCCGCATGCGGGTAAAAACTGGTCGTTGCGGGAAGCTCCGGCGGTGCTGGATTGGCTCCGCCGTCGTAGCGATGACGGCATCGAGATTGTTCTCGCGGGGTTCGATCAGTCAGTTCGAGGCCGAGGCGCGGAATTTGCGTCGTTAAGCGAACATGAAGCGCGTTTGCGCCTGACCGCCGCAACGCGCCAGATGCGTGCGATGGGTTTTGAGACGGACGTCTTTGCACCACCGAAGTGGACCATGTCGCCCGAGACCATGAACGTGCTGCCGGAGCTGGGCTTCCGAGTGGCAGCGGACCGAAATGGTGTCCGCGACCTGACCACTGGTGCTGTTGATCCGACTCGCGTGCTGGCTATCGGCGAGGGCTTCGGCGGCGCCGGTTGGTGGCGCCGTGCGGTGCGCTCCTCGGTGCAGCGCTCGCTGGAGAAGGGCCGCGCGGTGCGCATCTCCGTTAACGCTTCGAAACTGCGGGAGCACAAGCTGCGCCAGGATGTTGTCGGCATCATTGACCAGGCGGTCGATGGGGGTGCGCAGCCGGTCAACCACTCTTCGGTGCCGCTGGGCCGCGAGCTCTTTGAAGGCATGGAGCAGGTCGGCTAGTCGCTACCTCTGACGGCTATCGGGGGACTGCCCTAGTGTGGGGTTTATGAGCAATCTCTTCGACATCCCAGTGACCACCATCGACGGCAACGAAGCAACGATGAATGACTGGGCAGGCCACGTTCTGCTTATCGTCAACACCGCCTCGGAGTGCGGTTTCACGGATCAGTACGACGATCTGCAAGGACTTTTCGACGAATTCGCACCCCGTGGCTTCTTCGTCCTCGGCTTCCCCTGCAATCAGTTCGGTGGGCAAGAGCCCGGCAACGCCGAGGAAATCAAGCAGTTCTGCCAGCGCGAATTCGGCGTTACCTTCCCGCTCTTCCAAAAGACGAAGGTCAACGGCCATGGCGCGCACCCACTGTACAAGCTGTTGAAGGAAACCCCGGACGCCGACGGCGAGGCTGGGGATGTGAAGTGGAACTTCGAAAAGTTCGTTGTCTCGCCCGAGGGTGAGGTCATCGGCCGTTTCCGCTCCAAGGTCTCGCCTGACGACGATGCTCTGCGCGACCTCATCGAGGAAAACTTGCCTATTTAAACTTGGCTATTTGGTGGCGTCCAGCGGTGCCTGCTCGAAGTAGCCCGTGGCACCGTAGCCCACGATGCCACCTCGGTTGCGCAGGGTCATGCTAGCTAGACCGACCTTGCCAAGCTCATCGCCACCGATGGTGACCCAGTCACCCTGAACCGCGACAACCATGTTGGCGTGCACCCCAAGGCCTGCGGGGTAGCGGTAGAAAATGATGTCACCCACCTGAGGAGAGAAGTCCTTGTCGGTGACGAAAGCATCATGTGCCTTGTAGGCATCCATGAGCTGTTCGACATCCGTAACCAGCCATGGGTTCTCGGCTGCGGCAGCCGAATCCTCGGGCGTATCAAAGACCGGAACACCCGCGGACGCGAGCAGGAATGACAAGAATGGCGCAGTCCAGGAACCGGAGCAGTCGACCGTGTTGCCGAATGCGTCAAGGTTTGGATTCAGCTTCGCGGTCTGGTTCGCAGCTGTGGGTGCAGAACCCGGCCTGGTGGCAGCAGCGGCGGCGACGGCATCTGCATCAGCAGTTGGGTCTGCGTCTGAATTCGGGTGCTCGCCGACCTTGGGGATAACGCTGCGGATGTCGTCATCAGTAGCGCCACACGCCAGGCCGAAGTAAACCTCAGGGGAGGGCTGCTCCTCGTACTGATAGCGCGCAACATCCTTCAGAGCCTGCTGATAGTAAGGGCGGTCTGCCTCGGTGCAGGGGAACGTGCCACCACGCCACGCCAGAACATTGATAGGACCGAAGAGCGTGAACCACCCGGCGAAGAGGAATACCGCCGTCAGTACCAGGATGGAAACAGGCGGGATAGCGGCGCGAACACGTTGCAGCATGCTCGGTGAGGATGCGTTCTCCTGGCCGTCGTCAAGCGATGGTGAGGAAGACTCAGACCGTGCTGCGTGAGGCTGCTGTGCGGGCACAGGCGCGGGTGAATCGGTGGTCATATCTTCTCAGGATAGTAGGCGGCGCTGCGCTCGTCCTTGGCGAGTGCGTCTGAGCCGTACGTAATGGCCTAGTCTGCGGCTCCTGCTGCAGAAGAGGACGTGCAGTTAAACTGTGGTTCATGACTTCACCCGACATGCGTAACGAGGCCGAGCACGACCCTCGTGAGGATCTGCCGAGCTTCCTGCGTGAGCCGGACAAAATAGACAAGCTTCTCTATGCATCGCTGATGCTGGTTGCCGTGTACGGCTTTGCAATCATCCCGTTCCGTGCGGTTTTGCTGCTCAAGTACACGTTCTTGCACACATGGCTGACAGGATCGAATCTGTCGGTGCTGATTCTCGCGTCGGAAAACGAGGACCGGCCGCTCTTCCTCTTCGCTGTTGTAGTGATTGCGGCGCTTTCGACAATCAAGTTCATGCCGTTCTTCTACTGGATGGGCAAGAAGTGGGGCACGGAATTCATAACGATGAGTTTCGGCGGACACCCACCGCGATGGTTTAAGAAGATGGAGAACTTCATCTATGAACGCATCGGGCTGAGTGTGCTGGCATCGTTTGTGCCATTCTCGCCGATTCCGGCCACGATTGTCGTGGCCATCGGTGGTATTGCGAAGGTGCGCGGCTGGGTAGTAGGCGTGTACCTCTTCTTCTGTGCCGCAATGCTCAAGTGCTTCTACCTGTACTTGGGCCTGAAGTTTGGCCCAAGCATCCAGGGCTCCCTGCAGACGATTGACCGGTACGTCACCTACATCACCTTCGCGCTGATTGGCTGGATGTTCCTATCCATCTGGTGGAAAAACAGGAAGCCGGGTAGCCAGGCGGCTTAATCCTGTTCGCGCTCAATCAGCGGCAGCGGGCTGTACTTGTCACGCAATGCCTTCAGTGACAGATCGTGAGCGTGCAGGCGCTTGTCCTCATCCGTCGTCGGCTGGAAGTGCGGTACCGGCTGCGGGTTGAAATCGTCATCAATTGCGACATACGTCATGGTCGAATGCAGTGCCTTGCGCAGGCCGCCGACACCCTTGCGGGGCTCACAGCAGTAGACCTGCACCGACAGGTGCATCGAGGTCGTGCCTGTACGCAGGATGCGTGCGCGCACCTCAACCAGGTCGCCAATGTGGATTGGGCTGTAGAAGCGAATACCACCTGCGTAGACAGAAATGGTCTGGCGCCCTGCCCAGTTGGTGGTAACTGCCGTCGCAGCCTCGTCGATCCACTCCATGGCGGTGCCGCCGTGGACGTTTCCGCCCCAGTTGACATCGGTCGGCTTTGCCAGGAAACGTGTGGTCAGTTCGGGTGCGGAAGAGTCCGCGGAGTAGGTCTGCGCGCGCATGCTGGCTTCGATGTCGCGGCGGAGCTCAAAACGGGAAAGAGCGGCTTTCTCAACGCGCTCTTCTTCCTCTGTTTGCGGCACCCACTTCGGCACCGGAGTCGACTTACCGTTTTCATCCATGGCCACGAAGATCACCAGGCAGTCAGCTGCGCGGGTGAACTTGCCCTCGCGCGGATCAGCCGAGAGCACTTCGTTGACGATGTGCATGGAACTGCGGCCGGTATGCGCAATCTTGGAGCGCACCTCGACAATGTGGCCACTGGGAATCGGGCGAGTGAAGTGAATGTGACCGAAGTACGCAGTCACGCAGTAGCGTCCCGACCAGCCGGTCGCGCAGGCGTAAGCGGCCTTGTCAATCCACTGCAACACACGGCCGCCGTGGACAGAATTGGTTCCGGCCATAATGACATCGGTCGGCGATGCCATAAAACGGAGTACAAGAGATGGTGACGCTGGAGCATGCACCTGTTCAGCTTTTTCAGTTGACTGCGTATCCATATATGAAAGCATAACTCTAGGATGAGGTTATGGTATCCAAAATCTCGCCTTTCGACGTTCGCAGCGCTCTTTCCACCGCCGCACCCTGGGCGGCGCAACGGCTTCTCGGCCGCGAATTGCTATCTGACCAAGAGGCTGCCTCCTTCATCGGGCCGGATGGGGCGCAGGGGTCGTCGTTAAGCCGTGCGAGCCTTGCCAAAGCGGTACGTCTGTCCGTGCGGATGCTCGCCCAAGAGGCTCCGGGGCATAGCGTCGAGGTGCGCGTGCCGCCCTTCGTCGCGGTCCAGTGCATTGAGGGCCCCAGGCACACGCGCGGTACGCCGCCCAATGTCGTGGAGATGTCGCCGGAGATTTGGCTGGGACTCGCGTGCGGAATGATCACGTTAGAGCAGGTGCAGGCGCACATCGATATGTCGGGAACGCGCGCGGCGGAAATTGGGAATCATCTGCCGGTGGCGCGCATTTCTTAAAGCCCGTGGGGGGATGCTGAATTGGTGCCCAGGCGGGTGGGGCTATTAGTGTGAATGTCGTGGCCGATACCAACATTTCAGGTGCACCAAAGACCAAACTTTTGCCAATTTCGCCATACGACGATTTGGGGGAGACATCCCCGCGCGAAGAATGTGGCGTTTTTGGCGTTTGGGCACCTGGCGAAGACGTGTCCAAACTCACCTACTATGGCCTGTTTGCCCTGCAGCATCGCGGCCAGGAAGCCGCCGGTATCGCAGTCGGCGACGGCGACCAAATTCTCGTATTCAAGGACCTGGGCCTTGTTTCCCAGGTTTTTGATGAGCAGACGCTCGACGCTCTGAAGGGGCACGTAGCGGTGGGGCACACGCGCTACACCACCGCTGGCGCTCCTGCGTGGGAGAATGCACAGCCGATGTTCCAGATGGCCTCCGACGGCACGGACATCGCGCTGGGGCACAACGGCAACCTGACCAACCACCTCACGCTGTTCCATGAGGCGGTCGACAAGGGCCTGCTGCGTGAAGAGGGCGAGCTGCCCAGTGACTCCGCAATCATGACCACTTTGCTTGCCGACGAAACCGGCAAGATTGACCACCCCGAAGATTACGGCTGCAGCACCAATGTAGAAGCGGCCGCGATGGCACTGCTGCCGCGTTTGAAGGGTGCTTTCTGTCTTACTTTCACCGATGGCGAGACGCTGTACGCCGCGCGTGACCCATACGGTGTGCGCCCGCTGTGCCTGGGGCGCCTGTCCGGTGGTTGGGTAGTCGCATCCGAGACTTGCGCGCTGGATATCGTCGGTGCATCGTTCGTCCGCGAGATCGAGCCAGGCGAGATGGTGACCATTGATGCTTCCGGTGTGCGTTCGCAGCGTTTTGCCGAGACCACCCACGCTGGATGCATTTTTGAGTACGTCTACCTGGCGCGCCCGGACTCCAACATCCGTGGTCGCTCCGTCAACGCGGTGCGTCTTGAGCTGGGCCGCCAGTTGGCACGTGAGTTCCCGGCTGACGGTGACCTGGTGATGCCGGTGCCGGAATCCGGTACCCCGGCCGCTGTTGGATACGCCCAGGAATCGGGCATCCCGTTTGGACAGGGGCTGACCAAAAACGGTTACGTGGGGCGTACCTTCATTCAGCCTTCGCAGACGATTCGTCAGCTGGGCATCCGACTGAAGCTGAACCCACTGAAGGAAGTTATCGCCGGTAAGCGCTTGGTCGTGGTCGATGACTCCATCGTCCGCGGCAACACTCAGCGTGCCCTGATTCGCATGCTGCGTGAGGCCGGTGCAAAGGAAGTGCACGTGCGCATCGCCGCGCCGCCGGTGAAATGGCCGTGCTTCTACGGCATTGACTTCGCCTCTCCGGGCGAGCTGTTGGCCAACGGCGTAGATGAGAATGACATCGTCGCCGGTATCGCAACCGCGATTGGCGCCGACAGCCTGGGATTTGTCTCCATCGATGGCATGGTCGCCGCTTCCGAACAGGCAAAGAGCGAAGTGTGCTGTGCCTGCTTCGATGGCAAATACCCACTGGGGCTGCCGGAGGGCAATCCGAATGCGGCAGCTGTGGAGAGGATGCAGGCAGCCCAGGCTGCCAAAGCCGCAACGAGCAATTAGCCTCGAAACCTCCTTAGAATGAACTACGAGAACTGAACCGAGAACGAAGCGCAAGCGGTGCCGTGGAGTGCAGCCGTTGCTTTGTTCCTGGTCCGCCAATACTCCCGGATACGGCAGTAACGCCGCCCGGGGGAGAAAGTTTAAAGCGAGAGCCTCTAATGACCGAGAACGTTTCTGGTGCTTCCTACGCTGCAGCCGGTGTCGACATCGAAGCCGGCGACCGCGCTGTTGAACTATTCGCCCCGATTGCCAAGAAGGCCACTCGCCCAGAGGTCCGTGGCGGGCTCGGTGGTTTTGCCGGCCTGTTTGCACTGGGCAACTACGAAAAGCCGCTGCTGGCCGCATCCTCCGATGGTGTGGGGACCAAGTTGGCCGTGGCGCAGGCCGTCGGCAAGCACGACACCATTGGCCTGGACCTGGTCGCCATGGTCGTCGATGATCTGGTCGTGTGCGGTGCCGAGCCGCTGTTCCTGCAGGACTACATTGCAATTGGCAAGGTCGTGCCGGAGCACGTCGCCGAGATCGTTTCCGGCATCGCCGAGGGTTGTGTCCAGGCGGGTTGCGCGCTCCTGGGTGGCGAGACTGCAGAGCACCCGGGTGTGATGGAACCGGGTGAGTACGATGTCTCAGCTACCGGCGTCGGTGTCGTGGAAGAGGACAAGCTTCTCGGCCCGGACCGCGTGCGTGAGGGCGATGTCATTATCGCCATGGAGTCCTCTGGACTTCACTCCAATGGCTACTCGCTGGCTCGCTACGTTCTCCTGGAGAAGGCCGGTCTGGAGCTCGACGGTTATGTCGAGGATTTCGGGCGCACCCTCGGTGAGGAGCTGCTGGAGCCAACCAAGATTTATGCGAAGGATTGCCTGGCTCTCATGAACGAGGCCGAGGTCCGCACTTTCTGCCACGTCACCGGTGGTGGATTGGCTGGCAACATGGTTCGCATCATGCCGGAAGGCCTGACCGCCGACATGAGCCGCGCAACTTGGACCCCGGGTCCGATTTTCAAGACCATTGCTGAGCTCGGCAACGTCTCCCGCGAGGAGATGGAGAAGACCTTCAACATGGGTGTTGGCATGGTTGCGATTGTTTCCGCAGAGGACCGCGATCGTGCCCTGGCTCTGCTGACTGCCCGCCACATCAACGCTTGGGAGCTGGGTACTGTCCGCAAGAGCGAGGCTGGCGAGGACGGGGCTGTTTTGCGCGGCAGCCACCCGCGCTTCTAAGCGTCGGCCGGCCGTCGGTTTACTGCGACGGGCGGCCGGGGACTGGGCCGGCTGGTCTGCCGTGGAGGGCGGCCTACTGATGCGACGGGGCGGTCTAGATTCTGGGTTGCACAACGGAGATCCCAGAAAACCACGGGCTGCAAATGTGAAACTGTATGAGTTTATGACACTTTCGAGCCGTTTTTCGGGCGATTTTTGTCATAAACGCAGTCAGTAACTCGGATTGATCCGCCACCGCCGAACATAATCGGCGGAACATAAACGCGGGTTAAGTGACAAAAAGTGTGTCT
>NZ_KV836147.1:0-19804 GCF_001838255.1 Corynebacterium sp. HMSC073B01
CGAGCGGACACACTTTTTGTCACTTAACCCGAATCAGACACACTTTTTGTCCATTACCCACGCCGACGCCCAGCGCACCACTAA
Source organism: Corynebacterium sp. HMSC073B01 (assembly GCF_001838255.1). Taxonomy (NCBI): domain Bacteria; kingdom Bacillati; phylum Actinomycetota; class Actinomycetes; order Mycobacteriales; family Corynebacteriaceae; genus Corynebacterium; species Corynebacterium sp. HMSC073B01. The sequence goes on from NZ_KV836147.1 coordinate 85, forward strand.
CCAAAAGCAAAAAACGCCAGCTCCAACCGGAACTGGCGTTTAGAATTGCGACCCTGACGGGACTTGAACCCGCGACCTCCGCCGTGACAGGGCGGCGCGCTAACCAACTGCGCCACAGGGCCATCATGATTTTTAGTGGTACTCCCAACGGGATTCGAACCCGTGTTGCCGCCGTGAAAGGGCGGAGTCCTAGGCCTCTAGACGATGGGAGCCCGACTTAACGCTGCAAAGAGTTGGCCACTCAATGGCATATTCCGCGTACATCTGCAGTGTATGAACATTGCAATTGCGCGCGCTCTTGGCAACGTAAAGAACTATAGAGGATAAGTACCCTTTTCCCAAAATCCACGGTTGAACTGGAGTTTCTTACTATTTCCGCGGACGCTACTAGTACTCAGATAAGCTCGCAACTATGGCAATTCCGGATTTCATTGTTCAGCTCCGCGAAAAAGTGGGCCACGCTCCGCTCTGGCTCCCCGGTGTCACGGCTATCGTCATTCGCGATGTTCCGCCGAATGCACCGATGTACGCCTTGCCCGAGGTCTTGCTGGTTCGTCGCTCCGATAATGGTGAATGGACCCCAGTCACCGGAATTATCGACCCGGACGAGCAGCCTCACGACGCCGCCGTGCGAGAGGTAAAGGAAGAAACGGGACTCGATGTCACAGTTGAGGCCCTGCTTGGCACTGGCGCCGTTGGCCCTATCGAACACCTCAACGGCGATGTTGCCTCATATCTGGATATCTCCATGCGCTGCAGTGTTGTTGGCGACGACGTCCCCTATGTCGCTGATGATGAATCCACTGATGTCGGATGGTTCCAGATCTCACAGATGCCACCGATGAAGCCACGCTTCCGCCTGATAGTCGCCGATGCAGTGGCGCAGCTCAAGCACCCGGCGGGCTTCAAGCCACGGATGGGCTACCACAAGCGGGAGAAGTAGGTGCCGCAGAAGGAAAAATACAGGCAAGATACGACAAAACCCCAGGCCGTTGATGACCTGGGGTTTTTCGTGCTTGTGGGCCCTGCGGGGCTCGAACCCGCGACCTGCGGATTAAAAGTCCGTAGCTCTACCAGCTGAGCTAAAGGCCCGCGCAACAAAATAGCCTAGCAATAGCGCGCCGATTTTTGATAATTGCCCCCTCGAGAGTCGATAAGTTCACGCCCCGGAACTTTTTACCCCTCCTGTCCGACTGAATTAATAAGCAGGAATACTGCGGACACTTGATGCAGGCTTCGACAAATCCGTCGGAGTACACGCATCGTTTATGTCTACTTTTTCAGTCGAGGAAACATGGATGTCGTCGATATATCTCGTTGGCAATTTGGCATAACCACCGTCTACCACTTCATTTTTGTCCCGCTGACAATTGGTCTAGCTCCGCTCGTCGCGCTCATGCAGACACTGTGGGCCACGACGAAAAATGACCTCTGGTACCGAGCGACACGATTTTTCGGCACCATCTTCATTATTAACTTCGCCATGGGCGTAGCCACGGGTATCGTCCAGGAATTCCAGTTCGGTATGAACTGGTCGGAGTACTCCCGCATGATCGGTGATGTCTTCGGCGGCCCGCTGGCTCTTGAAGGACTCATCGCGTTCTTCCTGGAATCCACCTTCCTGGGCCTATGGATTTTCGGCTGGGGGCGTATCCCCACCTGGATGCACACGCTCTCGATTTGGATTGTCGCTATTGCGGTGAATATCTCGGCGTATTTCATCATCGTCGCCAATTCGTTCATGCAGCATCCTGTAGGCGCGGTCTACAACCCGGAAACCGGCCGCGCAGAGCTTACAGACTTTGGCGCACTGTTGACCAACTCCACTGCCTTGGCAGCTTTCCCGCATGCCGTGGCCAGCTCTTTCCTTACCGCCGGCACGCTCGTTGTCGGCGTCAGTGGCTGGTGGCTGGTTCAGAGCCGCCGCGGTGGCCAGAGCAATACTGTTCACGAACGGACGTTTCACAAGTCCATGAAGGTCGGGCTCTGGACAACTGTGCTCAGCTCGCTGGCGGTGTTTATCACCGGCGATATCCAGGCCAAGCTTATGTTCGAGCAGCAGCCGATGAAGATGGCATCGGCCGAGTCCCTGTGCCACACGCAGACAGATCCAATGTTCTCGATTCTGACCGTCGGTACGCACAACAATTGCGACTCGGTGCTGCATCTCATCGAGGTGCCATGGGTGCTGCCTTTCCTGGCCGAGGGCAAGTTCAGTGGCGTCACGCTCCAGGGCGTGCAGGACCTGCAAGAAAAAGCTGAGGCGGTCTTCGGCCCAGGCAATTACTCTCCGAATCTGTTCGTCACATACTGGTCTTTCCGCGCCATGATTGGGCTCATGGTCGGTTCTCTGGCTATCGCGTTTTTCGCTTGGCTATTTACTCGCAAGGGGCGCGTGCCGACGGGCAAGCGAGCCCGCATTTTCGCCGCTTGCAGTATCCTCGCGATTCCGTTCCCGTTCTTGGCCAGCAGCGCTGGCTGGATCTTTACGGAGATGGGCCGTCAGCCCTGGATTGTGCACCCGAACCCGGATCACGCGGGCGACCCGCGCACCGAGCTGATTCGCATGACCGTCGATATGGGTGTGTCCGACCACGCACCGGCCACGGTGATTATCACCCTGGTGGGCTTTACCCTGCTCTACCTGATTTTGGCAGTGGTGTGGTTCTGGTTGATTCGCCGCGCAGTTATTGCCGGACCTCCGACCGAATCCGCTGAGGCAATCAACGCCATCGGCAATGACCCCGAGCACGCTGGCCCATCGTCCCCAATCGCTACCGATCTGGGCGCGATCATCTCGTCTCCGGTTCGATTCAACAAGGTCCATGCCCAGTCCGCTGCCAGCCCCGACTCCGAAGTCTCCGCGACTGAGGACACAAAGTAGATAAGGATGTATCTCTGACATGTTCGGATTAGATCTTCCCGTTTTGTGGTTTATCCTGATCGCGTTCCTCTTCGCTGGCTACTTCCTGCTCGAGGGCTTTGACTTCGGCGTCGGAATGCTGCTGCCGTTCGTTGGCCGCGATGAACCGCGTCGTAAAGCGATGCTCGGAACTATCGGGCCGGTATGGGACGGCAACGAAGTGTGGCTAATTACCGCTGGCGGCGCGCTCTTCGCGGCATTTCCGGAATGGTATGCGTCCATGTTTTCCGGCTTCTACCTGCCGCTCTTCCTGATTCTGGTGGCGTTGATTGTCCGTATTGTCGGGCTGGAATGGCGCTTCAAAGTCAACGATGAGCGCTGGCGCGCCTGGTGCGACCGCGCAATCATCTTCGGCTCCTGGTTGCCGCCGATTCTGTGGGGCGTAGCGGTCGCGAACCTGGTGCGTGGTGTCCCGCTGAATGCCGACAAGAACTTGGACTCCGGCTTTAGTACCCTGCTCGGGTTGCTGAACCCGTACGCCCTGGTCGGCGGGATTGCGTTTGCGGCTGTGTTCGCTCTTCACGCAGTTACGTTCCTGCGGCTGAAGACCGCCGGCAAGCTACGCGACGAGGTCGGCAACGCCGCTCGAATTCCGGCACTGTCGGCGCTGATATTTGGCGGCGTGTTCCTCATCTGGACACAGCTGGGCTACGGAAAGACCTGGCTGTGGGCTGTTGTCGTCATCGCCGTCGCGGGGTTGGTCATTGCCATCTCCGCAACCGTAGGCAACCGCGATGGCATCGCTTTTTCCGCAACCGCGGTCACCGTAGTCGCCGTCACCACCGTTGTCTTCGGCGCCATGTACCCGTATCTGATGCCGACGACGCTTGCCGACGGCGTTTCCCTCGATATCTGGAATTCCGCCTCTAACCCTTACACGCTGAAAATCATGACCTGGACCGCGCTGGTGATTACCCCACTGGTGATTGCCTACCAGGCGTGGACATACTGGGTATTCCGCAAGCGGTTGATGGCTGAACGTAAGGTCTCGCAGTAGACCGTCCGTTGGAGGTTAGTTTCTAAAAAGTGGCACCTGTCGATCCGAAACTATTCAAGCTGTCGGCCCCAGCCTGGCGTTGGGTCATTTTCGCGGGCGCACTGACCGCCGCGAGCACAGGTGCCACAATCGCGTTGGGGCTGGCAATCGGCACTATTACGGCGCAGGTTCTGGGTGAGGCAACTCCTAATTGGACATTATTCGCGCTGATAGCCACGGCCGCTGTACTCGTTCGGGTGGCCTGCTCCTACGCGCTCGTGCGTTTCGGCCAATCTGCGGGTGCACGCGTGGCCACAGACCTGCGCAGCCGGGCACTGCGAGCCCTGGCTCTGCGCGATCCTCGCACTGTCGACACCGCGCACTGGCGCGCATTGCTTTCGGTCGGGCTCGATGGTGTGGCCGTCTACGTGGCGGAATTCCTCCCCGCACTGGTGGCCGCAGCGCTGGCTACCCCGATGGCACTGGTCGCAGTCGCATGGTTGGACCTCCCATCGGTTGCCATCGCGGTTGTCACGCTGCCACTCATTCCACTGTTCATGTGGCTGGTAGGTCGCCTCACTGAGGGCCGCACAGAACGTCGTCTGGCCGACATCGGCACCGTGCGTGGCCAAATCCTCGACCTGGTCATCGGCCTGCCAACTCTCAAAGCGCACAACATGGCCGATGCCCCCAGCGAGGAAATCAAGCGCCTGTCGGCCCGCCACCGGAAATCCACCATGGAGGTCCTGCGCATCGCTTTCCTCTCCGCGGCGGTCCTGGAATTCCTCGCCACCCTGTCAATTGCCCTCATCGCCGTCGGCATCGGTTTCCGACTTCTGGGAGGCCACATGACACTGGCGACCGGCCTGGCAGTGCTCATCATCGCCCCAGAAATCTATGGCCCGGTGCGCCAGGTTGGCCAGAGATTCCACGCCGCCCAGGACGGTGTGGTCGCTGCCACCGAAGTCACGGAACTGTTAGACAAGGACGCTGGCCAGACTCCGAACTCCACAGGCACCGCCTCTGAAACGATGGAGGAGGTGGACGAAGGAACGTCGTCAAGCAGTGTCCCCAACGCCCCTACGGTCGTGTTCGAACGCCTTTCCGCGCCGGGGCGAGACGGCGTGCGGCCAAGTGAATTAAGCGCCATCGCGCGGCCGGGCACAGTGACGGTGCTGGCGGGGCCGAACGGCGTGGGCAAGACGACAGCGCTGCTTGCGGTCGCCGGCATCGTGCACGAGGGGTTGAAAGGCTCCGTAACTATTCGCGACGGCCAGCGCATTCTCCGTGACCAGGATCTGCTGCGGCGCATCGCGTGGCTGCCCCAGCGCCCAGTGTTGGACGCAGCGACGGTGGGAGACAATTCGCGGCGCTCGCTCGGGCAACGTCAGCGGGAGGCGCTTCGGCGCGAGCTTGCCGACGACACCCGCGACCTCGTCCTCCTCGATGAACCGACAGCTCACCTGGATACCGACAGTGCGCAGTCCATGATTAGGCTCCTGCGCGCACGTGCCCGGCGCGGAGCCACGGTGATTGCCACCAGCCATGATCCGCTGTTGATTGCGGCCGCCGATGGTGTGGTGGAGGTGCATTCGCGATGACTACTCTGCAAGCGCTTCGTCGCCTGGTGAAACCCCGCGACCTGGTGTGGCCGGTGTTGGCGGGCACCATCACGCTGCTGTCCGCGTTGAGCCTGACAGTGGTGTCGGCGTGGCTGATTACGCGTTCCTGGCAGATGCCGCCACTGATGGACATCACCTTGGCGGTCACGTCTGTGCGCGCGCTGGGTATTTCGCGAGCTGCGTTTCGATACCTCGACCGGTTGGTCTCCCACGATGTGGCGTTGCGAACCGCCGAGCGCTCGCGCGTGAAGCTATGGGAGCATTTCGTGGCCGACCGTACGCTGGCGCTGCGTGAGCGTTCCGATATTGTCACAGCGCTCGGGGCGAATATTGACGCACTTGCCGATGCCGTCGTGCGTTCAATAGTGCCCGCGTTGGTGGCGCTTATGACCTCCCTCATCGCCGTCATCTTTGTGGCTCTACTCTCGCCTGCCGCTGCGGTTCTCCTGGCGGTGGGACTGCTTCTGGCCGGCGGTGTTGCTCCTTACCTGACGTATCGCGCCACTGCGCGCTCAAGTCAGCGTCGCGCGGCCGCGCTTCAGTCGCATGCCGCTGCCGTCGAAGCGCTGCTTTCCGACGCCGCCGGCCTGCGTATCCACGGCCAGTTGGATGAGGCAGTCTCTGCCGCGTCATCCTCCAGCAAAACGGTTGCGGCCATCGATGACGCCGCAGGTCGAGCAAATGCCCGCGCCTCCGCACTGAGCACCGCGGCTAGCGTGTTGACCGCTGTCCTGACCGTGGTCGTAGCGTCATGGTTGGTGACGGATTCGGCCGGGGGCGCTGGAGGCGGTTTGCTGCACTCCCCCGAGTGGCTGACAGTTCTGGTTCTGGTGCCGCTAGCTGCTTTTGAAGCGGTTGGTCCGCTGCCAGCTGCTGCGCAAACACTGGCGCAATCGAGGGAAGCCTTGCTGACGCTCGCGTCAAGTGCGAACGAATCAGAGGAAGCGGATGCCATGCGCTCGTCCCCAGCCCCCACAGCGCCAATTCACACGTCCACGCTCCCTCAGAACCACCTGGCAGTTCGGCCAACTCTGCAGGTTCAAGACTTGATCGTGGGCTACCCCGACGACAACAGCTCGAATACTGCGGAAGGGCCCGCTGCCCAGCCAGCTCAACTGCCGATGCAAAACTTCGAGGTCACCTTTGGCGACTACCGGGAGATCACGGCGCCGTCGGGAAGCGGAAAGACCACGCTGCTGAAAACAATCGCCGGACTAATCCCGCCGGTTGCGGGCACGGTGACTATCACTGACGGGGACGGACGCGAGCTGTGGCGCAGTGCGGCAAGTGCCGGCGAGCCCCACGAAAACACGGAGCAGTGCGACTTGGTGCGTTTTATCGCCGAGGATGAGCACATCTTCGCCACGACGGTGCGGGACAACATCTCTATTGGTAACCCGCAGGTCAGCGACGATGACATTTACTCCGTGCTGGACGCCGTGGGCCTGCGCGATTGGGTCGATGCCGCACCCGACGGCCTGGACACGATTCTGGACAGCGGCGCGGACAGTCTCTCGGGTGGTCAGCGGCGCAGGCTCATTCTCACCCGTGCGCTTGTCAGCACAGCGCCAATCCTGCTTCTCGACGAACCCACCGAACACCTCGACGAAGAGTCGAACCACATCCTGGAAATTCTCCGCAATACCACCGACCTGCCCGGTGGGAGGGGTCGCCGAACGGTGATCGTCGTCAGGCATCCGCGGACGCAGCGCTAACCGGGGCGATCCGATCTGCCAGATAAAACAGATTCGAAAACGGCAGTTCAGCGTGACACAATACTGTACGTGTTAGATACCTCCACGAGTCCACTCAGTGCCGCCACACCCGCCGATGCCACGTCCTCGCACATGCACATCGGCCCCTTTGAGCTCGCCTCCCCCGTGGTACTCGCGCCGATGGCCGGTATCACCAACGTGGCATTCCGAACGCTGTGCCGCGAGCAGGAGCTGCAGCGTACAGGCACGGTCTCGGGCCTCTATGTCTGCGAGATGGTCACCGCGCGAGCACTGGTCGAGCGCAACGAGAAGACCATGCACATGACCACCTTCGCACCTGACGAAAACCCGCGCAGCCTGCAGCTCTACACCACTGATCCGAAGTGGACCTACGAGGCCGCGAAGATGATCGTCGACGAAAACCTCGCCGACCACATCGACATGAACTTCGGCTGCCCAGTACCGAAGGTCACCCGCAAGGGCGGCGGCTCGGCACTGCCATATAAGCGTCGCCTCTTCGGCAACATCGTCGCCGCAGCGGTCAAGGCCACGGAGGGCACGGACATCCCGGTGACCGTGAAGTTCCGCGTCGGCATCGATGACGAGCACCACACGCACCTCGACGCCGGCCGCATCGCCGCTGAGATGGGCGCCCAGGCTGTGGCTCTGCACGCCCGCACTGCAGCGCAGCGCTACTCCGGCCACGCTGACTGGTCGCAGATCGCGCGGCTGAAGGAGCACATGGTCGACTCCGGCTTCAGCGATATCCCGGTGCTTGGCAACGGCGACATCTTTGCCTCCACCGATGCCCGCAAAATGCTCGACGAGACCGGCTGCGACGGTGTCGTCGTCGGTCGCGGCTGCCTTGGCCGCCCGTGGCTGTTCGCGCAGTTGTCCGCCGAGCTGCGTGGCGAAGAAGTGCCGCCGGCACCAACATTTGGTGAGGTCGCGGGGATTATCCGTCGTCACGCGGAACTGCTCGTGGAGCACGAGGGCGAGCGTAAGGGCTGCCGCGACCTGCGCAAGCACATTGCCTGGTACCTGCGGGGATACCCTGCCGGCAGTGAGGTGCGGAAGTCTCTTGCGCGCGTCGATTCGCTGGCAACGCTCGACGAGATTCTCGCACCGCTTTACGACGGCCCCAGCGCCCACGCCCGCCCGGAGGACGCCGACGGCGCCCGCGGCCGACAGGGGTCCCCTGCAAAGGTGGTCTTGCCGGAGGGCTGGCTGGACGACCCGGAGGACGACACCGTGCCCGAGGGCGCGGAGATTATGCACTCCGGTGGCTAAGCTTCGGTTCTGAGCGAGTGTTTACATAACTTTACGAGGGGTAATTGGGGGCTCCCCACTAACGCGCGACGTTGTTGAGGATTGCCTACTATGGAACGCATGCGCACTGTCTACCGAGAACAAATGGACAACTTGGCTCACAGCCTGATTGTGATGTGTGACCGAGTTGGCTCCATGCACAAGCTTGCGAACAAGGCTCTCTTCGAGGCTGATTTGGTCTCGGCTGAAACAGTTCTTTCCCAGATTGATTCTCTCGAGGACCTGCGCCAGGATGCGGAGCAGCGAGCCTTCGAGCTGTTGGCCCGCGAAGCTCCTGTGGCTGGTGATCTCCGACAGATTGTCAGTGGCCTCTACATTGTCGAGGACATCTCCCGCATGGGCGCGTTGAGTGTGCATATTGCCAACGTTGCCCGGCGTCGCCACCCGAACAAGGCACTGCCGGAGCCCGTGGAGGGGTTCTTCCGCGAGATGGCCTCCGTATCTGAGCAGATGACGCACGAAACCCGTCAGGTGCTCATCGACTACGACGTTGACCAGGCATTGGCCTTGGATAAGACCGATGACAGCATCGATGACATTCACCAGCACCTGTTTACGCTGACCAACGACGATAATTGGCCACACTCCCCTGCGCAGACAGTGGATGTCACTCTGCTGAGCCGCTTCTACGAGCGTTACGCGGATCACGCTGTCGAGGTTGCCGCCCGGATTATTTACCTGGCCACCGGTTACAAGCGCGATGTCTACCTGGACAAGCTTGAGGACGAACGCGACCAGCGCAGCTTTAACCAACGCCTGCAGGCCTTGGAGCGTCACCTGCGGATGTAGGTTCGTGAAGCTGCAGGCTGTTGGGAGGCTGGGCTGTTGGGGGGGGTGTTTGGGCTGCGCTGAAGGGATGTTGGGGGTGGCTGCTGGCCTGGGGCGCGGGTTTTTAGGCCGGAGTGGAGCCGTTTTTAAGCCACACCAGGCTAAACACCTCCCCAGCCACAACACCGCCTCAAACCGAGAAACTGACTAGGTTTATGACACTTTACTGTGAGTAAACGCTATTCATCTGACATAAACCTAGTCAGTAACTGCTTGATCCCGCCACAAAAACTGTTTTCCCCGGCACAAATCACCTCCGCGGTTAGACAATCAGGTGGCAAAACATGTGCGCGACATAGCAATCTCATAAACTGCAACAACAATAAGAACCCCGTACCTCGCGTGAACACGCGTGAAGTACGGGGCTCTTATTGGCTTATTACGGCATACGCAAAGCGTTTAGCCGAAGCGACCGGAGATGTAGTCCTCGGTTTCCTTCTTGTCTGGATTCTCGAAGATCTTCTTGGTCGGGCCAACCTCAACCAGGCGACCCGGCTTACCGGTTGCCTCGAGGGAGAAGAATGCGGTCTGATCGGACACACGAGCTGCCTGCTGCATGTTGTGGGTCACGATGACGATGGTGAATTCTTCCTTCAGCTCATGAATCAGGTCCTCGATTGCCAGGGTGGAAATCGGGTCCAGTGCGGAACACGGCTCATCCATCAGCAGAACTTCCGGCTCAACTGCAATTGCACGTGCGATGCATAGACGCTGCTGCTGACCACCGGAGAGGCCGCCACCCGGCTTGTCCAGGCGGTCCTTGACCTCATCCCAGAGGTTGGCGCCGCGCAGGGACTTCTCGGCAACCTCCTGGAGATGAGCCTTGTTTTTAACACCGGCCAACTTCAGGCCAGCCACGACGTTGTCCTCGATGGACATGGTCGGGAACGGGTTCGGACGCTGGAACACCATACCGATGGTGTTACGAACGGAGACCGGATCGATCTTCGGGCCATAGATGTTTTCGCCGTCGAGAAGCACCTCGCCAGTGACGTAGGCACCCGGGATGACCTCGTGCATACGGTTCAGCGAACGGAGCACGGTGGACTTACCACAGCCGGACGGGCCAATGAATGCGGTAACGGAACGCGGCGGGACGTGCAGGTCGACGTTCTGCACAGCGTGGAAATCGCCGTAGTAGATGTTGACATCGTTAAGGTCTAGGCGCTTAGCCATGGTCTTTCAAAAACCTTCCTTGAAATAGCGGACGTTAGGCGCCCAGCATTAACTGCTCTTGACGGAGAACTTGGCGGATACGAAGCGCGCCAGGATATTGATGAGGGCAATGATGAGAACCAGCGTGAGCGCTGCGCCCCACATCTTGTCGAATGCCGCACCGGTATTACCGGCCTTGTACATGTCCAGCATGAACAGCGGCAGCGAGGACTGCGACTGGCCGAACGGGTTATAGGTGATGATTCGCGAGGTTGCAACCAGGATCAGCATCGGTGCGGACTCACCCATGACGCGGGCGACGGCCAGCATGACGCCGGTGACGATGCCCGACAGTGCGGTCGGGAGCACAATCTTCAAAATGGTCTTCCACTTCGGAACACCCAGAGCGTAAGAGGCTTCACGCAACTCGTGCGGAACGATGCGCAGCATTTCCTCGGTGTTGCGCACAACGATCGGCAGCATCAGCAGAACCAGCGCCAGCGAGACAGCGAAACCGGAACGGCTCATGCCGAACATGACCACCCACATCGAGTAGATGAACAGCGACGCGACGATCGACGGCACACCGGAGAGGATGTCGACCATGAAGGTGGTGACCTTGCCCAGACGGGAGTTACCTGCATACTCGACCAAGTAGATGGCGACGAAGATACCGAACGGCACGGTCATGAGAGTCGTGACCAGAGCCTGAACCAAGGTACCGACGATTGCGTGAGCAACACCACCGGCAGACGCACCAACAGTGACACCACGCTGGGAAGCAGTCCACCACTCACCACTCAGCAGTGACGGGGTGCCTCGGACGACAAGCTCGAAGAGAACCCACACCAGCGGGATCAGGGCAAGAGCCATGCAGCAGTAAATGAGGACCGTGGAGACGTTGTCTGCCACCTTGCGGGAACCCTTAATTTGGGTGAAAGCCGACTCCGTGGTGGGGACCATGTCTGCAGGGCCGTGAGGCGAAGAATCAGTAGTTGAACTAGTCATTGTTACTTCTCGTTTCTTTTCCTACGACCTTGCTACTTCTTCGCAATCATTCGGGCTGCGGAGTTGACCACGAAGGTCAGCAAGAACAGCACCAAACCTGCGGACATGTATGCGCCGGCCTTGAGGTTGTCATTGAACTCTGGTGCCGCATTAGCAATTGCGGTTGCGAAGGTGGTACCACCATCGAAAAGCGAGCCACGGAATGCCGAGGACGGGGAGATCACGAGGTAGAGAGCCATCGTCTCACCGAGAGCACGTCCCAGACCCAGCATCGAGCCGGAGATAAAGCCAGAACGACCGAATGGCAGAATAGCCAGCTTGACCATCTCCCAACGGGTCGCACCGAGAGCCAGCGATGCCTCAATGTGACCACGCGGGGTCTGAACAAAGACCTCACGGGTGGTAGCCGCGATAACCGGCAGAATCATAATTGCCAGCACAATGCCACCGGTGAAGAGGTTTCGACCGGTCTCGAATGCCGGCGAGTTTGGGTACAGGGCAAACATCGGGATAAAGCCCAGTGTCTTAGCCAACCACCCGTACAGACCAGCCAAGGCCGGACCGAGAGCCATAAAGCCCCACAGACCGTAAACAATCGACGGCACTGCGGCCAGCAAATCCACGAGGTAACCCAGCGGCTTGACCATCTTCTTTGGAGCATAGGCAGTCAGGAAGATGGCAATACCCAGCGCAACCGGCATAGCCAGAATCAGCGCCAGGATGGAAACCGCGACGGTCACCAGAAACATGTTCGGAATACCGAAGTACATGGCGGAGGTATCCGCCAGGTTCCATCGTTCGGTGTAGGTGAAGAAGTTCGCTTCGTTACGGGACATTGCCGGAACTGCGCGCAGGAGCAGGAACACTGCAATTGCGATGATGGCAGCAGTCACCAATGCGGAAGATCCTACCGCCAGAATCTTGAAGATTCGGTCACCAGGACGAACAACGCCGGTCTGAATGGCTTGCTCTTCCGAGCTCTCGTCGCCGGAGGAATCCACCTGCGGTGCTGAGGACTGCAACAGACTGCTGTCTACAGCCTCCTGCTTCCCTTCAATGGGAGTCGAGGAACTCATGATCTCATTTCCTAAGTAGAAGTGATTTGTGCTTCAACGCACATGAAGACCGATTGGCCTCAGTACCCCTCTACGAGCGGTACCCAATCAACTGAGGTGTCGATATATAAAGCCAACCGGTCTACGTCAGGTTTTCGGCCTACAGCTCAAATCTGCGTGGCCGGCTGAAGTGACCCTCGCGCCAACTGGGGTAACGACAGAGCTCACTCTGCTTTCACCCGCGTTGCACGCAAAGAATTACTTGATAGCGTCAACCGCTGCGGACAGCTTGTCCTTGAACTCACCTTGAACCGGGATGTAACCCAGCTCTTCGAGCTCTGGGCCCTGGCCCTCTTCCAGAACAACCTTCAGGAAGTTCTTAACCAGGTCACGAGTCTGCTCGTCGTAACCAGCGGAGCAGACGATTTCGTAAGTGGTCAGAACCAGCGGGTAAGCGCCTTCCTCATCCATTGCGAACAGAGCGTCGGTGTCAACAACCATGTTGTGACCCTCAGTCTTGAACGTGACGGAATCCAGAGCCTTACCGACGGTGTCGTTGTTCAGCTCAACCGGACCATGACCGAAGTCCATCTTGGCGATGCCCAGGTCCTTGTCCTCAGCGAAGCCAGCCTCGACGTAGGTGATAGCACCGTCGATGTTGGCGACCTCGTTGACAACACCAGCCGAGCCGTTAGCACCCTGGCCAGTAGCAGTCGGGAAGGACTTGGAAGCCTCGTGCTGCCACTGCTCCGGAGCAGCTGCGCTCAGGAACTTCATGAAGTTATCAGTAGTACCGGACTCCTCAGAGCGGTAGACAACCTTGATGTCCTTCTCCGGAAGATCGACACCCTCGTTGACCTCAGCGATCTTCGGGTCGTTCCACTTGGTGATCTTGCCGTCGAAGATTTCAGCAACCAGAGCCGGGGTCAGAGCGACGTCAACACCCTCGAGGTTGTAGGCAACGGCAACCGGACCGATAACCATCGGCAGGTGCCATGCTTCATTGCCGTCGCAGCGCTTCTTAGCCTCTGCGACCTGGTCCTTGCCGTCCTTCTCCTTCAGCGGGGAGTCAGAGCCAGCGAAAGCAACGGTGCCGGCAATGAACTGAGTCTGACCGGAACCAGAGCCAGATGCGTTGTACGACAGGGTCGAGCCGGTCTCTTCAAACTTGGTGGCAAACAAATCCATGGCGCGCTGCTGCGAGGTAGCGCCCTCGCCCTGCAGCTCACCGGTGACGTCAGCCAGACCCTCAACGTTAGAAGCGCCTTCGCCGCCCTCTTCAGAGCAAGCAGCCAGGGTAAGGCTTGCAACAGCGGCCAAACCAATGACAGATGCCGCACGGTTCTTCTTCAGCACAGTAAATCCTCCGGGGTTTTACACAATGAGTGAAACAGTTCACGTGGAACCGCCACACTCCGGTCCACTGCGCTGAACCTATCTACCGATAGTAACCGGAACCTGTTCAGAACATTAACAATTGGTGAACGGCGCAAGTAATTCTTTATTTATCCTCATTTTCCCTGTAAGAGGCCCTAAAATGCGCCCCTGAAACACTGAGGATTGGACAGCATCTCCTCAAAAACACAAGAATCATTGCCCCCGCGCCAGAGGAAAACCACCTAAAACTGAGATAAAGCTAAGCTCCCCCTTCAACAACTCGCCTTCAATAACTCCCCCAATAAACCGAACCGTCGCATCTACGCGCCGTACATCACATCACGGCGGGCCACCTCGAAACCGACCGCACGGTACGTGCGCACTGCCGGCGCATTGTCGCCTTCCACATAGAGAATTACCTTTTCCGCTCCCCGGTTCCGGAGATAGGAAAGCCCAACATTGGTCAGCCATCGCCCCAGGCCACGTCCGCGTGCCTTCGAGCTCAGCCCGATCACATACACCTCACCAGTTGGCACAGACTCCTCGGCGTGCCACTTCGTCCAGTGGAAACCGCAAATCTCCTCCGCACTGTCGCGCGCCCCGGCCACATCCGCAGCAAAGAAAACGCCCTCCGGGTCGAACCACTGCACGTTTCGAGCTCGATCGAGTTGTGGCTGCGACCAACCACCCTGCTCCGGATGCCAGTCAAACGCCTCGTTATTCACAGCCAACCACGCCCGATCCACGGCCGCCTCACCCCACTTCGCACGTGCCGCAGTCAGGGTTAGCGCTTCAACATCATCACGCTTATCGACGTCCCCCGCCGCCTTCTCCAACGCTGAGCTCGAAATGGACATCTGCAACAGCTCGCGGATGACCTTGCGTCCCGTCAACTCTGCCAAACGACTGGCACCGGCAACATCTCCGTGAGCCCAGATAGGCAGGCGCTCGCCGACCTCAGCATCGATGTGCGCTAGCAGCTTCGCCCCCACTCCTTGCTTACGAAACTCCGGGTCAACAGCCATTTCCACAGCATCTGGCGCAACGGCTGCCAGGCCCAAGTAACGGTCGTTCTCAATAATCGCAAAGTGTCGATGCCCGAAAGAGTCGTCGTCAAGCCCTCGGACGAAAGCCTCGCCGAACGCCTCCACGCCGTCGGCGGAGTGGGCGTGCTGCAGTAGCGTATCGGCGGCGGTGGTGTCTACGTCAAGCAGTTCGGTTACGTTCATACGCCCCACCCTATACACAGCAGCGAATTCAACACTTCCCCGATGTCGTCTGAGCCAAAAGCGATGGGGTACTAATAGAGTGTGTCCATTTCCCGACGACAGAAGAAGATCGGTGGCTCTATCCTCGCCGTTGCCGCGCTGGTGATTGCCACCGACATGGGCTTCGCCAGCCATGCGGAGTACAAGCTCTCCGAGCATATTCAGGAGACTGCTCAGCTGGAGATGACCCCATACGTCGCCATTGGTGGCAAGGCCTACTTGTCTTCCTTTGTTACGGGTAAGTGGAGCTCCGTAACCTCGCGCATCCGCGATGTCGAGGTGCCCGACTTCGGCTTGGTATCTCTGGAGTACGGAGCTTCCAACGTTAAGATCCCGGCATCGGCAGTGCTCAGCGGTAATTTCCCAGAATCGCCGACGAAGCAGTACTTCACTAAGCTCTCGCTCGACGGTGTCTCTCTGGGAAACAAGCTGGGACTGACCGATTTGAGCATCCAGAGCCTGAAGGACTCCTCCCCCACCGGCGGCTGGGAGACCGAGGCTATCTTCGAGGCCACGCCAGCCGGATGGCAGGGAAAAACCCAGGTTACGGCGAAGTTGCGCATTGTCAGCCGCGACGTGGTCATTACGCCGATGGAGATTATTTCTGCGCCCTCGTCCCCAACGGATTCTAAAAGCCACATCAAACCTGAGCTGTCTGAGGCTGATACGCAGCACATCATGGACACCTTCGCTCTGACGCTGCGGGATTCAGAGATACCGATGGGCATGCCGGCGACTCGCGTGTACGTGTCGGGCGGTTCTATCACCATCGAAGGCGAACAGATTCTGTGCACCGTGTCGCCAACAAACTTCATGCCGCCGACATCCCAGCAGGATGCCGAGGCGTCAGCTCAATCCACGGAGAAGCTGCCGGAGAAGAACTGTCGGGTGCGTCGCTAAGGCCGTCGTCAAGCATCGCCGTTAAGCGTCGGTGCAGCGTTAGCACCATGCGACAACAGCCCATACATGGCCACAAGAGCTTCAGCGGTAGAGTGTGAAGCATGACCGAGAAGAATGGCAGCAACCAGACAGACGCCGCTACACAGGAGCCTGCAGCTGCGGAAGCCCCTCGCCTCGACGGCAACGAGGCCATCAACCGCGCGGCCGAACAGGCCAAGAGCACCGCTACGCGCAACATCACTGAGCTTGAGGGGCTCCCGATCCCCGACGAGACCGCTAACCTGCGCTTCGGCCCGAATATTCACGACGGCCTGCTGGCACTACTGCCGCTGGTCGGCGTGTGGCGCGGTGAGGGGCAGGCGAACACTGTCGTCGACGGCGAGTACAACTTCGGCCAGCAGCTCATCTTCAGCCACGATGGCGAGAACTACCTGAAGTATGAGTCGCGCATCTGGAAGCTGGACGAAGAAGGCAAGCCGACCGGCCCTGACCAGCGCGAAACAGGATTTTGGCGCATTAACAACGAGGACGAGATTGAGTTCATCTGCGTCCACTCCACCGGCGTCACTGAAATCTACTACGGCAAGCCGGTTTCCGAGCGCGCATGGGAGCTGCAAGCAGCCTCCACAATGGTCACTGCTACCGGTCCTGCATCCCTTGGCCCGGGCAAGCGCCTCTACGGTCTGATGCCGAACAACGATCTCGGGTGGGTAGACGAGCGCCTGCGGGATGAGGAATTCGCTCCCCGCATGTCCGCGCAGCTCAAGCGCTACGCGGGCTAGGTTCTCCCCGCTTTACGACGGACGTTGTGTGGCCTTACTGCGGGGCTCTACTGCGTCAAGCCCCACCGTTTGGCGCCCTACTGCGTCGCCAGCGCCTCGTCACACAGGTCGCGGAATTCCTTTTCCGCGATTGCATCCGGCTGCCGGATGGGCTCACCATCGATGGACTTAACCACGACCGCGATACGCACCGAAGACACCAGCCATACCGCATCGGCGGTGAATAGGTCCCCGGGCACCAGGACCGTCGGGGTGACTTTCCAGCCGCAGTTGGCGGCTGTTTCAAACAGCGCTGCCTGAGTTGTGCCCGGCAGCACTCCTTCACCGGGGTTGGGAGTCAGCAGTTCATTGCCGCGCTGAACGATGATGGTCGATGTTGGGCCTTCCAAGAGCTTGCCCTCTGCGGACGTGAAGATGACATCGTCAAAACCCTTGGACTTGGCATAGCGCAAAGCGGCCACATTAGCTGCGTATGACAACGTTTTCGCGCCGATGAGCGCCCACGGTGCACGGGAGCCAAGGTCGAGCGAGAAACCGCGCTCTGCAAGCATGACCGATACCGGCTTCAGACGGTTTTCCGCCACCCTTTCCGCAGAGCTAGCCAAAACGTAGCCAGTCGGCTTTCCAGTGGACTCGCGACCACGCGAGTAAACCCACCGCAACGTCGCATCCCCCTCAATTGACCTATCGCGCAACTCCTGTAGTGCGACCTCGGTAGCCGCCCGCCACTGCTGCAGATCTGGGGCTGGCAAATCCAGCATTAGTGCTGACGATGCGAATCGCTTCTCATGCCGGTCGGTATTACAGGTATGACCACCCCTGACCAGGAGTGTTTCAAAAACTCCGTCGCCGCGAATAGCTCCGAGATCATCCGCGTAGAGGAATGGCTGTCCTGCCTCGACAGCAATCGGGCCGCCGTCTGCAAAGACGTCGATAAGCACTAGAGAAGAAAGCGAATCCGTCATACACACAAGCTTAATCCATGCTTAATTTGAGGATTTCTGGTTAACATGAGGGAGTGAGTGTTGAGTATGTAAGTCCTTTGATGTCTCACGTGGCTGGCGCCGCTGCCCTCGAACTGGGCGGACAGATGGAAGGTTTGGAGAAGGCCTCAGAGAACGCCCCAGACGGAAACTCAGCGAAAAACGTTGAGCAAACCGCAGGGCAAGCTAGCGTGGCATGGCACTACGGCCGTCCGCTGGTAGAGCAACGTCACCTGCAGGAGGACTGCGGAGTAGTAGATCGCTCGTACTACCGCGTTATTGAGGTCACTGGCGAGGATCGCCTGACTTACCTCAACACACTTTTTTCGCAGAAGGTCGACGAAGCCGCTCCTGGCACTGTCACTGAAGCACTGAACCTGGATGCAAACGGTCACGTTCTCCATCACATGACGTTGACTGTTTTGGACGATTCCGTGCTTATCGACGTGCCCCCTGCCGGCTTCGACTCCCTGTTGAAGTACCTGAACATGATGGTGTTCTGGTCCAAGGTGGAAATTGCTGAGGTAGAAAGGGCGATTATTTCCGTCATGGGGCCGAATGCCCCTGAGGTCCTGGTAGCCGCTGGTCTCGCATTCCCGCAGGTGGGTAAAGCTACGACTGTGGGACATTCCTACGTCCGGCACCTGCCGTGGCCACGCGGCGGGCGTGTGGATGTGCTCGTACGCCGACAGGATTTAGTCGGTGCTTGGGACGCGCTGGTGGCCGCTGGCGCCTCCCCAGTCGGCCTGATGGGCTGGGAGGCCGAACGCGTAGTCTCCTTGCGGCCAGAGCTGGGAATCGACGTAGACGAGAAGATGATTCCGCATGAGGCTCCGCGCTGGATCGCCTCTGAATTCGACACGGCTGCCGTGCACTTGGACAAGGGCTGCTATCGCGGCCAAGAGACGGTATCACGTGTCCACAATGTTGGTCGCTCCCCACGAGTTTTGGTGATGCTGCAGCTCGACGGCTCGGCCACCCTGCCGGAAACCGGCGATCCAGTGATGATGGGCAAGCGCGCCGTGGGCCGCGTGGGCACCGTCGTGCAACATGCCGATTACGGCCCGATTGCTTTGGCTCTGCTTAAACGCTCAGCTCAGGAGCGCGAGGGCCTTGTGGTGGGTGACTGCGCCGTGGCCGTCGACCCTTCCTCCATCGACCGCGTTGAGCAGCTGCCGCCGGGCCGTGTGGCCATCAACCGCCTGCGTGGGAAATAGGTAACAGGAAATAGGTAAAGCCACCAGACAGAGTGGTGAAAAAATAACTTTTTCCATTCTTTTTCAGAAAGGACATTTCCCCAGGCCACAGCACATATTGAGTTGTCTGAGCGCGAGGACACGACCCACTATGGGCCTCCCCGCGTAACCCCTTCGTCTAAAAATCGGCTATGGTGTCTTACAGGAATTAACGCAATAAGACATAAGTGGGTCGGCCGTATCCCCGTGCCGCCCCACGGATTACACAAGGGGGTCAGGCCATGGGTCGCGGCCGTGCGAAAGCAAAGCAGGCGAAGGTTGCCCGTCAGCTCAAGTACGATTCACCAGAAATGGATTTGGAACGTCTGCAGCGGGAACTCGTCGGCAAGTCGAACGAGTCCGATCGAGACGACTATTACTCTGACTGGGAGGAATGGGCCTCAGGCGCTGGTCGCGACAGCTAGCGCAAGCTAACCGCTGTCGTATTTTCCGCAAAGCGTTTCTATTTCAATAAAGCAAGCACCCACCAACGATTCCGTTGGTGGGTGCTTGCTTTTGCTTAGTCGACTGCGTTTATGGGTTAAGTGACAAAAAGTGTGTCCG
>NZ_KV836148.1:0-95563 GCF_001838255.1 Corynebacterium sp. HMSC073B01
AATCAGACACACTTTTTGTCACTTAACCCTGAAATGCTCCCCACCTTTCAATCTGAGGGTGGGGAGCATTTTGGTTTTATGTGAAATGGAACTGGTTGGAGTCCGAGAGAGGGGAGGGACTACATGGCAGTGACTAGAACGCGTTCAAGTTCGCGTTCACGTGCGGCCGGCTTAGCTCGAAGGATTTCATTTCGTTCAGATTCGCTGAGACCGCCCCAGACACCGTATGGCTCACCAACCTTGAGTGCGTGACTACGGCACTGCATAAGAACGGGGCAAGAACGGCAGATAGCCTTCGCACGGGCTTCGCGTAGGCTGCGTGCGCGTCCGCGCTCGCCTTCCGGGTGGAAGAAGGTCGCGGAGTCCTGCCCGCGGCAAGAGCCGTGCAGCTGCCAATCCCACAAATCCGCATTGGGCCCGGGCAAGTGGTCGATGTACGTCATCGGAATTGATGTCTCCTTCATTGAGCTTTCTTGAAGCAGTGAGCTCAAGTGTGGAGGCCAACAATGAACGGTTGGTAAACCTAAGGAGACCAGCCGGGATACTACGCAAACAATTCCGTCAAACTCTTATCAAATTTTTAGAAACGGCCAGGTCGGCGAGAACGCAGACCGTCGACAAAGCCTGCGCAGTAGTCCCATGGGGCGTAACGGGAGGGGTCTGGATCGAATTGTGGCTCGTGAACCGGGGACGCCTGTCCAGACAGGAGCATCAGGTAGTGGTTTTCCAAAACTTCCCAGTTGTAAAAGTGCTCGTCACCGCAGTCCTCACACAACATGCAGACGCCCAGTAATCCCTCTGGGCTCAAAGCGGTGCGGAATAGGCGAACTGCGGCCAGATCTTCAAGAACCTCTCGACGTTCCTGGTCTGTCAGTGGAGCAAACGGCTCATCCGGCTCGAGAAAGCTTGCCGGGTCATTGGGATCTCCTTCGAACGGATCCCGCGGCATGGATGAGAAAAAGTTGTGGTTCACAACCACTACCGTAACAGCTCTGTACGGCAATCCTGTCGATTGGCGATGCACTTAGTTGGGGTTTAGTTCACCTTGGAATAACCCTCAGCTAGCTTTCGGCTAACCCTTGTCGGGCACCTGTCGCTCCGCCTAATTGTCGCGTTTCATCACTGAAGGACTACCCTGTATATAACGTTTGGCAACCACGAAGCGATAGCGCCCCTGGCCGGATGTCGGCAAGGGTGGAGCAGGAGGAGTCCATGACCAACCCCACGGGAATTAGCCTCGGCGGAGACAATCCCAACAAGATTCCACTAGTCGGCCTTACATTCGATGACGTCCTGCTGCTGCCGGATGCTTCGGACGTTATCCCCTCCGGCGTTGATACTTCGACGCAGCTCACTCGTGAGCTGCGTCTGAACATTCCGGTTGTGTCCGCTGCTATGGACACCGTCACCGAGGCCCGCATGGCTGTTGCCATGGCCCGCCAGGGCGGTATGGGTATCCTGCACCGCAACCTGTCTATCGAGGAGCAGGCTCAGCAGGTCGAGATTGTGAAGCGCTCTGAGGCTGGCATGGTGTCCGACCCGGTGACCTGTTCCCCGGATGACACCATCGCCGAGGTAGATGCCAAGTGCGCTCGTTACCGCATCTCGGGCCTGCCGGTCGTCGATAAGGACGGCAAGTTGGTCGGTATCTGCACCAACCGTGACATGCGTTTTGAGGCAGACCTGAACCGCAAGGTTTCCGAAATCATGACCCCGATGCCGCTGGTCGTGGCTGAGCAGGGTGTGTCTGGCGATGCGGCGCTGAACCTGCTGCGCGCTCACAAGGTGGAGAAGCTGCCGATTGTCGATGGCGAAGGCCGCCTGACTGGTCTGATTACCGTCAAGGACTTCGTCAAGAAGGATCAGTACCCGAATGCTTCCAAGGATGGTTCCGGCCGTCTGCTGGTCGGTGCTGGTATCGGTACCGGCGAGGACTCCTGGAAGCGCGCGCACGCATTGGCTGACGCAGGCGTAGACGTGCTCGTTGTTGATACCGCTCACGCCCACAACTCAGGTGTACTTGAGATGGTCTCCCGCGTTAAGAAGGAATTCGGCGAGAACATCCAGATTATCGGCGGCAACCTGGCTACCCGTGGCGCTGCACAGGCCATGATTGACGCGGGTGCAGATGCCATCAAGGTCGGTATCGGCCCAGGCTCGATTTGCACCACTCGCGTTGTCGCAGGTGTGGGCGCCCCGCAGATCACCGCCATCATGGAAGCCTCTGTCGCAGCTAAGAAGGCTGGCGTTCCGATTATCGCCGATGGCGGTATGCAGTTCTCCGGCGACATCGCCAAGGCTCTGGCAGCCGGTGCATCCTCCGTCATGCTCGGTTCGATGCTGGCAGGTACCGCTGAGGCTCCGGGTGAGGTCACCTTCGTCAACGGCAAGCAGTACAAGATGTACCGTGGCATGGGCTCGCTGGGTGCTATGCAGGGCCGCGGCCTGACCGGTGAGAAGCGCTCCTACTCCAAGGACCGCTACTTCCAGGCTGATGTCAAGAGCGAAGAGAAGCTGGTTCCGGAAGGCATTGAGGGGCGTGTTCCGTTCCGCGGCAGTATCGACTCCATCGTTCACCAGCTGGTCGGTGGTCTGCGTGCAGCTATGGGCTACACCGGTTCCGCTACCGTCGAGCAGTTGCACGACGCACAGTTCGTCCAGATCACCGCTGCAGGCCTGCGCGAGTCGCACCCGCACGATATCCAGATGACTGTCGAAGCGCCGAACTACTACCAGCGCTAAACTGGCTTAGTCGAGTTAAATTCCACGGAAAGGGCATGTGAGGAAAGCTCATGCGCGACATCGTTGAAATCGGTATTGGCCGCGAGGCACGCCGGACCTACGAGTTGGACGATATTGCACTCGTTCCCACTCGGCGTACCCGGTCGTCCAAGGACGTCGATACCTCCTGGCGAATTGACGCCTACGATTTCGAACTCCCGATGATGATGCATCCGACAGATGCCATCGCCAGCCCGGAATCCGTCGCTGAGTTTGCTCGCCTGGGCGGTTTGGCGGTTCTGAACGCCGAGGGTATCTGGGCCCGTCACGCCGATGCGCAGGACAAGATCGCCGAGCTGGTGGAGTTGGCAAAGAATGCCGCCACCAAGCGTGAATCCGAGGCAGTGAACCGCAAGCTGCAGGAACTGCACTCTGCTCCAATTGATACTGACCTGTTGGTTGAGCGCATCAAGGAGATTCGCGCAACCGGCGCGATTACTGCAGTTCGTGTCTCCCCGCAGCATGCCCGTGAGCTGGCTCCGCTGGCTATCAAGGCCGGCATCGACTTGTTGGTTATCCAGGGCACGCTGATTTCCGCAGAGCATGTCACGGCTCAGGGTGAACCGTTAAACCTCAAGGACTTCATCGGCAGCCTGGACGTTCCAGTTATCGCCGGTGGCGTTGTCGACTACCAGACTGCGCTGCATCTGATGCGTTCAGGTGCCGCTGGTGTGATTGTCGGTACGGGCTTTACGACGTCCCCGGATGCGCTCGGTATCGATGTGCCAATGGCTACCGCTATTGCGGATGCTGCAGCTGCTCGTAAGGACTACCTCGATGAGACCGAGGGGCGCTACGTCCACATCATTGCCGATGGCGGCATTGATACCGTCGGTGACATTGCCAAGGCAATCGCCTGCGGTGCGGATGCTGTGGCACTGTCCAGTGTGCTGGCAACCGTCCACGAAGCTCCGGGGCAGGGCTACGCCTGGCCGTCTGTTGCGGCACACCCGAAGTACCCGCGCGGTGCGGTGTGGCCGGTCGTCGACGATGAGAAGGAATTGGTCAGCCTGGAAGAGGCTCTGTTTGGCCCTTCCGCTTCGCCGTTCGGTGACCGCAATCTCGCCGGTGGCCTGCGTCGCGCAATGGCAAAGTGCGGCTTTACCAACTTGAAGTCCTTCCACCGCGTTGAGCTGTCGGTACGTCCGAAGGGTTTTTAATTAAAGTAATCGGATAGTTTTTTCGCAAAACTACCTTACTGAAAAGCCACCTCCGCTTAGGGTTAGGAACATGAGTTCCGCGCATTAGCGTTACGCCCTTAGAGAAGGTGGCTTTTCCCATGAGTAAACAACGTGATTTCGATGTTGTAATCGTCGGTTCCGGTTTTGGTGGTTCTGTTTCTGCTTTGCGGTTGACCGAAAAGGGCTACCGAGTGGCAGTTCTCGAAGCTGGTCGACGGTTCGAAGATAAAGACTTTGCCAAGACCAGCTGGCGGCTTCACAAGTACCTGTGGGCTCCCAAGCTGGGACTCTTTGGCGTCCAGCGCGTGCACATGTTGAAAGATGTCATGATTCTCGCTGGTGCCGGCGTCGGCGGTGGTTCTCTTAACTACGCAAACACTCTGTATAAGCCGGGCACTGAATACTTCCAGCACCGTCAGTGGGGGCACATTACCGACTGGGAGTCAGAACTCACTCCGCACTATGACAATGCATCTCGCATGCTCGGGGTGGTCACCAACCCATCCGACACGCCTGCCGACGTCGTCATGCGTGAGGTAGCCGAAGATATGGGAGTGGGCCATACTTTCCGCTCGACTCCGGTGGGTGTGTTCTTCGGAGCCAAGACAGGTGGACAGGGTGCGCCAGGGCAAACAGTTTCCGATCCTTACTTCGGGGGGATTGGCCCGGACCGTACTGCTTGTACGGAATGTGGTGAGTGCATGACTGGTTGCCGTCACAATGCCAAGAACACCCTGGTTAAAAACTACCTCTACTTGGCGGAGAAGTTCGGTGCGCAGGTCTTTGACCGCACTACCGTTACTGGCCTGCATCCTCAGGCTGATGGCTCCTGGGTTATTGACACTGAGCGCACTGGCCGTTGGGTAGCTAAGGGCAAGCAGCAGTTTAGCGCTAAGCGCGTCATTCTCGCCGCCGGTGCCTGGGGCACCCAGAATTTGCTGCACCGCCAGCAGGCCGATGGGCACTTGCCGCTGCTGCCGAAGTCTTTGGGCAAGCTGACCCGCACCAACTCCGAGGCTATTTTGGGCGCGATGGGTACGAAGGTGGACCCGGAAAATGACTTCTCTAACGGTGTAGCCATCACTTCGTCATTCTTCCCAGACGAGGACACCCATATCGAGCCAGTGCGCTACGGTAAGGGCTCTAATGCCATCGCAATGCTGCAGATGATTATGACCGAAGGAGGTCGTCGGACTCCGCGATGGTTGCAGGCTGTGGGAACCGTCGTAAAGCATCCTAACTACCTGACGCAGCTCGTGAATCTGCGTAAGTGGTCGCAGCGCACCGTGATTTCTCTGGTGATGCAGAATCGCGACAACTCGATTACGACGTACCTGCAAAAGATCGGGCCGGTGCGTTTCCTGATGAGTAAGCAGGGCGAGGGGGAGCCGAATCCGACGTGGATTCCGTCGGGTAACGAAGCTACGCAACGTGCGGCGGACAAGCTCAGTGCACGTG
Source organism: Corynebacterium sp. HMSC073B01 (assembly GCF_001838255.1). Taxonomy (NCBI): domain Bacteria; kingdom Bacillati; phylum Actinomycetota; class Actinomycetes; order Mycobacteriales; family Corynebacteriaceae; genus Corynebacterium; species Corynebacterium sp. HMSC073B01. The sequence goes on from NZ_KV836148.1 coordinate 5,421, forward strand.
GTCGGAATGGTCGTGTGCTGGCTGGGGGCACTATCGGTGAGTTGGCAAACATTCCTTTGACAGCTCACTTCATTGGCGGCGCAACGATTTCGGATTCACCCGAAAACGGCGTTGTTGATCCGTACTTGCGTGTGTGGGGTTACCCGACGCTCTCGATTCACGACGGTTCGGCGATGGCAGCCAACCCGGGAGTGAACCCGTCACTGTCGATTTCCGCGAATGCGGAGCGTGCAACGTCGCTGTGGCCGAATAAGGGTGAGGAAGATCAGCGTCCGGCGCAGGGTGAGTCCTACGTGCGCCTGGATCCGATTGCTCCGGTGAACCCGGCTGTGCCGGAAGATGCTCCGGCTGCACTGAACCTGGGTATGCCCGCAGTCCGTAAGTCTTGATAAGCTTTAGGGCGTGTCTGAACAGGTGACTAAGCCCGTCCTCGTCGTGGACTTCGGTGCGCAGTATGCGCAGCTCATCGCGCGACGTGTGCGCGAGGCAAAAATTTATTCCGAAGTGGTCTCGCATGATGCGACGACCGAAGAAATTAAGGCCAAGAACCCGGCCGCGCTGGTGCTGTCCGGCGGCCCGTCCAGTGCCTACGCCGAAGGTGCCCCGAAGCTCAACCCAGAGTGGCTTGAGCTGGGCATTCCGGTGTTTGGTATTTGCTACGGCTTCCAGGCGATGACTGAGGTGCTCGGCGGCACGATTGCTGCTACCGGTGACCGTGAGTACGGCCGCACGCAGCTGAACGTCGTCGATGGTGGCGGTGTCGCTCACACTGGTGTGCCGGAGACACACGAGGTGTGGATGAGCCACGGTGACGCGGTGTCTAAGGCACCGGAGGGCTTCACCGTTACGGCGTCCACCAAGGGTGCTCCGGTAGCGGCTTTCGAGTGCTTGGAAAAGCGCATGGCCGGTGTGCAGTACCACCCGGAGGTCAACCACTCGCCGTATGGTCAGCAGGTTCTGGAGAAGTTCCTGTATGAGATTGCTGGCCTGGAGCCGGACTGGACTGCCGCTAACATCGCGGAAGAGCTGATTGAGCAGGTCCGTAATCAGGTCGGTGAGACCGGTCGCGCAATTTGCGGTCTGTCTGGCGGCGTTGACTCCGCAGTTGCCGCCGCACTTGTGCAACGCGCTATTGGTGACCGTCTGACCTGTGTCTTCGTCGACCATGGGCTGCTGCGCCAGGGCGAGCGCGAGCAGGTTGAGAAGGATTTCGTTGCCGCAACTGGTGCGAAGCTGATTACCGTCGACGATTCCAGGGTCTTCCTGGATGCTCTGGCTGATATCACCGATCCGGAGACCAAACGTAAGACCATCGGCCGTGAGTTCATCCGCTCCTTCGAGCGCGCTGTCGCACAGGCGCTGGAGGGCGCTCCGGAGGGCGAGACCGTGGACTTCCTGGTCCAGGGCACCCTGTACCCGGATGTGGTTGAGTCCGGTGGCGGTTCTGGTACCGCCAACATTAAGAGCCACCACAACGTCGGCGGTCTGCCGGATGACGTTGAGTTCACCCTCGTTGAGCCGCTGCGCCTGCTGTTCAAGGACGAGGTCCGTGCGGTCGGCCGCGAACTGGGGCTGCCGGAAGAAATCGTCGCTCGCCAGCCGTTCCCGGGCCCGGGTCTTGGTATCCGCATCATCGGCGCTGTCGATGAGGAGCGTCTGGATACCCTCCGTCGCGCCGACGCCATTGCACGCGAGGAAATGACGGCCGCAGGTATGGACGAGGTTGTCTGGCAGTGCCCGGTCGTCCTGCTTGCCGACGTCCGCTCGGTTGGTGTCCAGGGTGATGGTCGTACTTATGGCCACCCAATCGTGCTGCGCCCGGTTTCCTCTGAGGATGCGATGACCGCTGACTGGACTCGCGTTCCGTACGACACCTTGGAGAAGATCTCCACCCGTATCACCAACGAGGTGCCGGAGGTCAACCGAGTGGTCCTGGACGTGACCTCCAAGCCGCCGGGAACCATTGAGTGGGAGTAAGCCACTAGTTGGCAAGGGCCGTGTCTGTGAGTTGTGCAAACTCGCGGGCACGGCCCTTTTCCGTCAGGGCCGAATTGTTCCTGGTGATGGTGATGCGCTTATCGGCCACGAGTGTGTGGAGGGCTGCGCTCACGGCATCGTCGTCAAGCATGGCGAAGTAAGACAGCTGGTCGGTGAAGAAGACGTAGTTGTCGCGCAGACGTGCGGTGAAGAGGACCGCGAGGATGCGGGCCTCTGGTGAGTCGGCGGGATAAGGGCAGCGTTGGGCGAAGTCGTCGGGAAGTTGTGTGGACATCGGGAGGAAGCCGAATTGCCGCGGCAGGATTGCGCAGGTAGCGGTGATGGCGGACAGAACTAGGGTCACTATGCAGGCGATCGGTGTAGAGGAGATTCGTTCGGCGACAGCAGCAATAATCCATGAGCCGGGGAAAATCAGCAGCACGCTTACGCTGGAGGTCCAAGAGATGTCGTTTGGTGACTCACGCATCGGCTCGGCGAAATAGGATGGCCGAGTTTCTTTGGTGGGTGTTTTTGCGTGGCGCGGGAAAATGGTGATGCCAATGAGTGCGAGTAGAAGCGCAATCAGGATCCACCAGCCAATGGCGCCGATGATATGGGCGTTAAGCAGCGCGAGCAGCGTAATCACTGCGGTGATGACGCCAATCGCCGTCCCCAGCCGCACGGGGTTATTGATAAATTTTGTCGTGCGTTGAGTTGCGTCTTGGTAAGGCCCTGAAGAGTGTTGGCGTCGGCTGCATTCAGTCATACTTCTTAAGTTTAGTAGCGGTGGAACTATAGATTGTTGAGAGTCGTGTGGCTAGTGTTATGACCATGAGCATTGTAAAAATTAACGCTATTACCGTTCCTGAGGGTGCGGGAGAAGAGCTCGAACGTCGCTTTTCCGCTAACTCTTCGAAAATGACCGATGTCCCGGGTTTTATTGGTTTCCAGCTGCTGCGTCCAACCGCAGGGGAGAGCCGCTACTTCGTCTTCACTGAGTGGGAGAGCGAGGAGGCCTACCAGGGGTGGCGTGAGGGCCGTGCGTTCAAGGCATCGCATGAGGGCGAAAAGCGCAAGCCGGTGTCGTCGTCGGCTGATTTGCTCGAATTCGATGTAGTCCTGGATGTGAAGGCGTAAGCATTACGCAATGTAGTGTTCGGCTGAGGTTAGAGCGTCGCGCGGTGGTGTGCGGCGCTTTTCTTCGCACATTAATATCGAACGTACGTGCTATTTAAGGTAGTGTTTAATCCGCTTGTTGGGAAAGAATATTCGAGCAGGGTTCGTGGTGAGCATGGCAGTGAGATGAGGTGGAACAAGAAGTGACAACGGCGGTCAATATTGCTGCGGGGCAGTCTAGGGAGCAGACTATTGCGGCATTGCGGCAGGCGATGGCAGCCCAGTCTGGTGGGACTGCAACTGGTGCAACCTTTGGGCTCGGTGAGGCGCTGCCGGTGCCGGTGGCGTTGGAAAATACGTTGGCGGGAGCAGTGCGAAAAGGGGCTGTCAGTGTCATTGAACAGCCCGGTGCGGTATTGGCAGGCCTAATCGCGGAAGTTACGAAGACAGGTCATGTTGCGCTAGTTGGGCTCTCCGAGCAGGGGTTGCTCTCCGTGGTGGAGTTGGGCGGGAAGCTATCGAACATTGTCTGTGTGCCAGATCCTGGAATGCAGCCACTTGAAGTAATTGGGCTGTTGGCGGACGGCGTTGACTTGGTGGTGGCTTCGTTGGCACGCACTCCGCCGCCGTCGCAGGCACGTCCGCTGCAGGCACGACTGCGCACGAGTGGTTGTGCTCTGGTTTTTGTCGGGCAGCAGTGGCCGGGCGCTGAGTCGGAAATTTCCAGCTCTGTTGCTGGTGTTTCCGGGATTGGTACTGGTTATGGCCGGATTCGGGCAGTGGATTACCACGTCAGTGTGTCGGGGACGCGGTTTCCGCGGAGGCAGTGCCGTTGGCGGGTGGGGGAACAGGTGGAACAGAACAATGTGGTCGCCTTTCCCGCACAGAGGAGGTCCTAATGGCAGCGGCGGAATCGAGCCGTGTGGTGGCGCTATGGCTTCCTGATTGGCCAGTGCAGGCAGCGCATCTAGCATCTGTGACGTCGCAGGCTAATCCGCTCAGTCCAGTTGCAATTGTGGGTGATAGCGGAGTCGCTGCTTGTTCTCCAAGTGCGCGCCGTGCAGGGGTGCGGCGCGGGCAAAGTCGTCGCCATGCGGAAGCGTTGTGCCCGGAACTGGAGGTTGTCGAGGAAAGTGCGGTGCGCGACGCTGCGGAATTCGAATCCGTGCTGCAACGGTTGGAGGCGGTGGCAGCTGGTGTCGAAGCTCTACGGCCAGGCTTGGCGGTTGTGGCAGCGCGAGGGGTAATGCGTTATTACGGCGGACAGGATGTGGCCTTGGAAAAGCTGCTTGATGCCGCTGCGGTACCGGGCGTGGACTGCAGCTTGGGACTCGCAGACGATATTGTGACGGCTATTTTGGCAGCGCGCAGGGGAGTGCTGGTAGCTCCCGGGGAGGATGAAGGCCAAAGATTTCGGCAGGGAATCTCTCTGGTGGAGCTGAGGGCGGAAAGTGCACTGGAGATGCCCGCAGAGCTTGCGAAGTCGTGGCAGGAACTCGGCCTGCGCACATTGGGGGATGTCGCTGCGTTACCGAAGCGGGATATAGCCAACAGGTTTGGGGCGCAGGGGGCTAGATGGCACGATTTGGCCTGCCGTGGGGAAGTGCGGTTGGTGGCGCCGCGATCTTTGCCGCCCGGACTGGCTGTGAGTTACCAGTCTTGGGAGAGTCCACTCCGGAGAGTGGATGAGGCCTCATTCGTCGCGCGCTTTCTAGCTGGGCAACTGCATGAAAAACTTTTTAACCATGGGTATTCGTGTTACCGCTTAGCGGTAGTGGCGCAATTTAGTGACGGCTCAGAGGTGCGCAGAGTATGGCGCTGCACTGAGCCACTGGCAGAACAGACTACGGCTGACAGGGTTCGGTGGCAGCTCGATGGCTGGCTGAATAACAGGAATCGGCAGCAGCCACGAGGGGACAGCGGCACTGTTGCTGGAACTGTTGACGGCGCTGAGGAAAATGATGGAGATGACAGCCGCGGAATTGTAGAGCTGCAGTTAGAGCCACTGGATGTGGTCGCCGCCGGGGCCGTAAAGCAGGATCTGTGGCACGGTAGTGATGATGCGCGAGCCAAAGCGCGCCGGGCTGCCGAGCGTGTGCAGGGGTTACTGGGGTCAGAGGCAGTACAGCAACCAATCATGCAGGGCGGGCGTGGCCCAGGCGAAAGAGTGGGATTTGTCGCTTTCGGAGAAAACCCCAAAAATACAAAAACCGCGGAAATTAATCAGCCATGGCCGGGAGCTGTTCTTGCTCCCAATCCGGCAATTATTCCTGCGACTGCGAATGCAGAGGTGGAAGTGCTCGACGCCGATGGGCACACCGTGGGCGTAACTGGGCGAGCGACCATGACGGCGGAACCGTCCCTGGTGCGACATGGAGTAACAACATATCGCGTGTCATCGTGGGCTGGGCCCTGGCCGATTGATGAGCGCTGGTGGGTACCCGATGAGGCTCGCCGAGCGGCAAGAATACAAATCCGTGCGGTAGCGAATGACGGTACCATCGCCGCCTGGTTGCTCATAGGGCATGCCGGCGCATGGAGAATCGAGGGTGCTTACGCGTAGAGACGCAGTGGAGGAGGAGTGCGTCGGTGGGCAAACCGATTACTTCGATTGGAAGTCAATAACCAGGCGGTTCGGATTGCTCAACGAGAAAACCTTGAACGGGGTCTTATCTCCCTTGAGCCCGACGACATACTGAGTCTGCCCCTCGAAGGTTCCGGCACCGACGACTTCCTTAATAACGGACGTCGATGTCGGCTTGACCGAGTCAGAGGGGAAGTCCTCCATCTGGAAATCAAAGGGGTAGCCCATGCCCCGCAAGTCGATTACCAGCTTGGCTGTGCCGTCGACAGAAATCGGCTTGCCGGAGCCCTGCTGGGTTGGGACATCCTCGTAACGGACGAAGTATCCCGGTGTGCCCTCGCCGGTGAGTTCAAAGACAATACGGTCATAACCGTCGTGGGAACCGACGCGGACATCTTGAATACCCAAGTAAGCGCCATCGGAAGGAGCAGCTTCTGCAGAAGAGCTATTGAAATCGCCCTCCGGAGCAGCATCGTCATCCATGGTGGTCTGCGCCGCCGCAGACGAGCTAGTGGAGCTGCTAGAGCTGCTCGACAAATCGGAGGTGCCAGCGGTTGAGTCAGTTTTCATAGACAGTGCAGCAGCCGAGTCTGAGGAGGAGTCAGAGGAGCAGGCACCGAGAGCTAGACCCAATGCGAGGCACAGGGATGCCGCGATACGGGTACGAGTGCGCGAAGCATCCAGCGATTTCGTATTCATACGTCCGACGGTATGTGCGCAGTTGCGGAATTTCAACAAGTTGAACTGCAAAAGTCGAGGTCAAAGTTATTTGTTGTCAAAGTGTTGCACAATAGTAATAAAACAGGGGTGAACGCTGCGACCTAAGACCCAATCGCAGAGGCACTCAATTACGCTTAGGTGTATGAGCCAGGCCAAATTTGATACCACCTGTTCCGCTCAGATGGCTGAGCCGCTTCCCGGTACTGCAAAAGCCGGAAAGCTCTTTATTGCGTTGGAGCACCAACTCGGTTGGTCTCACGATATTTTTGACGGCGGGGTATGGGGAGCAGAGATCACCGGTCAGGTAGAAGCCTGGTTATCTGAGCGCGGTGGCGCGTTGCAGCTAATTCGCAAACCAGGCCGAATCGGCCAGCAGCCGTGTGATGGCGTTAACGTCTATATCGCGCATTGCGAGTCAGCGGATGGCTCTGAGGTTTTCCTCGAACATCGCATGGTTGCCGATGTTAAAGGCCTGATGACTCTGGATATCCGGCTTGGACAGCCCACCGAGGGGGCCACTCGTCTAGACCATCCACTGTTTCTCATCTGTACGCACGGTAAGCGCGATCGTTGCTGTGCGATTAAAGGTCGCCCGCTCGCTGCGGCGATGCACAACCTCTACCCAGAGGTCGTGTGGGAAACTTCCCACTCTAAGGGGCACCGCTTTGCGCCGGCTAGCGTACTGCTGCCATGGAATTACAGCTTTGGACGTCTGAGTGCGGTGGACGCCAAGGGGGTTATCGAAGACGCTCAGCGGGGCATCGTGCATGCAGAGGGCTGCCGCGGCCGTGGTATCTACACCCCGCAGGGGCAGGCAGCCGAGTTGGCTGTGCGTCGTCAAGCAGATACGTGGGGCGTAGACGACGTCGCACGCGTTGACGTCGACGGTACGACTGCGGTCGTCGTGCTTTACGACGGCCCCAGCGACCGCGACAAGGTCGTGGAATACGAAGTGGCCCTGGAGAAAATCACCACAGAAGGTGTTGTGTCTTCCTGCGGTGATGCTCCAGGGCCAAAGAAGGGCTGGGCTGCGGTCGAAGTAACCCGCCGCTAGCTAATGGCTAGCTAATGTGTGCGGCTACCTGCGCATAATCTTCTTGGAGAGCCAGTTGCCGAAGATCTGCGCCAACTGGACGATGAAGATGATGACCAGGGTTGTCACCAGAGTGACGTTCCAGTCGAATGCCTGGTAGCCGTAGGTGATTGCGAAGTTGCCCAGTCCGCCGCCGCCGATGTAGCCGGCCATAGCCGACATGTCGACCACGGCGATGAATGCGAAGGTGTAGCCAAGTACCAGTGGGCCCAGTGCCTCCGGCACGACGACCGTACGGATGATGCGCCACGGACTTGCGCCCATCGCACGGGCGGCCTCAATCACGCCGGGGTCGATGGACATCAAGTTCTGCTCCACCAGTCGCGCGATGGCGAATGTGGCGGCAATCGACATGACGAACACCGCGGCTTCGGTGCCGATCGTGGTGCCGACCACGTTCTTTGTCAGTGGGCCGATGGCCGTAACCAAGATGATGAACGGGATTGGGCGAACAAAGTTAATCAGGACATTGAGGACCTGGTAGACAAACTTGTTGCGCAACACGCCACCGTCGCGGGTGGTGTAGAGCAGCACGCCGATTGCCAGACCTGCAACACCACCAATCAGCATGGCGACACAGACCATGTAGAGCGTCTGGCCGAATGCCTCGCCCAGCATTGGGCCGAGGCTCTCCCAGTTGGTGTCCTTGCCACTCACCGATGGCAGAGAGTTTAAGAGACCGATCATGATGCAAGCTCCTCTACCTGTGTCAGTTCGGAAATGGCAGCAATGGCGGCATCGAAATCAGAGGAATCCGAGGCGGAATCACCTGTCAGCGGAGTCAACCGCAAAGTAAGGCGACCGTAGGACTTCGCCTGCACATTGGCGACTGCACCGTGTGCCACCGAGGCGGCGACACCGTGGGCACTAGTGGCCTGTGCTAGAGCACCGAGGTCAACACCGTCATTGATAGTGATGGTGATCAGGCGAGCCGCTGCGCTCTCGGCAGACTGATTCACCGAATCGCGTTCACGGCCAATTGGAACATCGCGCAGTGCGGTGGTGGCGAAGCGGCGGCCAACCTCAGTCTTGGGATTGGCGAAGACCTCGTGGACCGTACCGGTTTCGACGATGTGACCATTTTCCATGATGGCCATGCGGTCAGCGATACCGCGTACAACCGACATGTCATGGGTAATCAGCACGATAGTGACGCCCATTTCGCGATTGATGCGACGCAGCAGATCCAGGACACCGGAAGTAGTTTCCGGGTCGAGTGCCGAGGTGGCTTCGTCGGCAAGCAGGAGCGTCGGTTCGGTGGCGAGCGCACGGGCGATGCCGACACGCTGCTTCTGTCCACCCGAGAGCTGCTCTGGGAAGGACTCCGCTTTGTCGCCGAGGCCGACAAACTCCAACAGCTCCTGGGCGCGAGCGCGGCGCTTGGCCTTCGGCATCCCGGCCAGTTCCAGCGGGTATTCAACGTTGCGAATCGCGTTGCGCGAATGGAAGAGGTTGAAGTGCTGGAAGATCATGCCGATATTGCGGCGCAGGCCTCGTAGCTGGCGCTCGGAGATGCCGACGATGTCGGTGTCATCGAGCAAAACCTGCCCTGATGTTGGCTTTTCCAGGCCGTTAATCATACGGATGAGCGTTGATTTACCGGCGCCGGAATAACCGATGACGCCGAGGATTTCGCCGGGTTCAACGGTTAGGTTGATGTCGGCGAGCGCGGTGACGTCGCCGAATTGCTTGTTCAGCTCGCGGAATTCGAGCTTCGTTCCCCTGTTGGTCACGAATGAATCAGTGCCCCTTGGTCTGTGTTCCCTGGTGTTGGGCGGTACTTAAGTGGCAGTGGCGTTAGTTCTGCTCGCGCTGCTGCTCTTCGACGCGGTCCAAAATGTCCTGCAGCTCCTCAGCCGAACGGTCAACCGGAACCGAGGTGCCCTTGGAGTCCTCTGCGACTGCGTCCTGGACCTCCTTGGAGTGCCAGATCTTGGAGAGCTCCGCGTACTTCGGGTTGTCAGCATTTTCAGCTTTGGTGACAAAGACGTTGATGTACGGCTCTGCCTCCGTGGAGTTCGGGTCATCCTGGAAGATAGCGGTGTTCGGGTCGATGCCGGCGCGGTCCAGGAAGGAGTTATTGATAATGGCAGGCTTGCCCTCACCGTAGGCGGCCGGAGTCTGAGCGGCATCCACCGGCAGAACCGTGACCTTGGAAGCTTCCTTATCGATGTCAGCAGGGGACGGGGTCAGCAGGTCATCCTGCTTCAGCTTCAGCAGGCCAGCCTGAACCAGCACGTTAATAGCGCGGCCCTGGTTGGACGGGTCGTTCGGGATGACGACCTCGGTGCCCTTCTCCAGCTCATCAACCGACTTGTGGTCCTTCCAGAACAGAGCCAGCGGGACAATTTCGCTCGAGCCAATCGGAGTCAGGTCCGACTTAGCGCCGACGTTGTACTCAGCCAAGAACTTGATGTGCTGGAAGAGATTGACGTCGAGCTGGCCCTCATCGAGTGCACGGTTCGGGGTCTGGTAGTCGGAGAAGGGCTGAACATCCAGATCGATGCCCTGTTCAGAAGCCTTCTGCTCGAAAACGGTCCAGGCCTTCTTGCCGGCATCCGTGGTGCCGATACGAATGGCGTCATCCGAGCTGCCACAGGCGGTAAGGCCGGTTGCGGCGAACGCGACAGTAAGTACACCGGCGGAAAAACGCTTGAGGTTCATCGAGGGGTCTCCTTATTTAATGGGATTTGTTAGCTGAAGTTTTAAGGCAGAACTAGACCAAGCTGTCTTTAATTCTGGGGTTAAGGCTAGCACTTGCCCAGGTAGTGCTGAAAATTCAACTTCAGCCTAAACAGTCGAACGTGGCTGAGGTGTGACTTACGGATGCGTCCCGGGGGTGGCGCTTAATGCACATACTAATCGAAAATACGTTTGAATGCAGTCCGTAGGGTGGGTTAATGTTCATGGCATGGAAAACATCTCGGACGGACAGTCGGAGCAGTCCGGTCGGCCACTGAGCTGGTCGCGGATTGAGCGTATTCTATCGGGTAAATTTTCAGGAAAACTACAGCCTAATGGCAGCTTCAATGGCTGGCGGGGGCAGCTGTCAGATTCCATCGTTGGGGCTTTTGAAGCTCCGGAAAGCGGTGTTAGTGGCGGAGGTGGCGTGTCATTTTCGCCTGCGGATATTAAGGCGGAATTGCACTGTCGTTCGAGCTATTCATTCCTGCATGGCGCATCGGATCCGGAAGAATTGGTGTCCGAGGCTGCGCGTTTGGGGTTAAACGTGTTGGGGCTGACAGATCGCGATGGTTTCTATGGAATCGCTCGTTTTGCCGAGGCTGCAGCGGAGGCTGGTATTGCCACAATCATCGGCGCGGAGCTGGGGCTTCCGCAGCGGCCCCTCACGGTGCTGGGGCGGGGTCCCGAGGGCTATCGGCGCCTGAGCCACGCACTGTGTGATGCGCATATGTCTGCAGGGGAGAAGTCCGTCGTCCGCTATCCTCCACTGCCAGAGTTGGGGGAGGACGCAGGTGGTTTCTGGCAGGTGCTTGCCGACGTCAGCTGGGTCGGCGACTTGGAAGAGCTCATTGCGGCCTTCGGTGCGGAGAACGTGGCGCTCGAGCACCGCCTGAGCTCCACAGCAGAGGCGGCCGATGATGAGGAGGCTATTTCGGCCGCAGCTGTGAAGTATGGCCTGCGGGAGGTGGTTTCCTCTGCTGCGACGGCGGCCTCGCCTGCGGCAAGCCGGTTGGCTGGGGCGAAGCAGGCCCTTGCTGTGCGGGAGGACTTAGACGGGTTCGAGTCACGACTGGAGCCGGCAGGCGGAGCTTGGTTGCGTTCGTGGGAGGAGCTAGCGGCAGCAACACGGTATCTGGGGGTGCAGGTGCTGCAGTCAACACAGGACATTGCAGGTGAGTGTGCTTTTACGCTTGACCTCATTGCGCCTGAGTTGCCTCGCTGGGAAGTGCCAGAGGGCCACGATGAGGACTCCTGGCTGCGGGAAATTGCCCGTGCGGGGGCACGGCGGCGGTATGGTCCGGTCGATGGAGCTGGGGACGGCTCCGTGCAAGCGCGGGCGTGGGCGCAGTTAGAACATGAGCTGACTGTGATTCGAGAGCTGGGCTTTCCGGGCTACTTCCTCATCGTGCACGACATCTGTGAGTTCTGTCGCCGGGCGGGAATTCTGGCGCAGGGGCGCGGTTCGGCCGCTAACTCGGTGGTGTGTTTTGCGCTGGGGATCACCAATGTTGACCCCATTAGCGCCGGGCTGTTGTTCGAGAGGTTTTTGTCGCCAGAACGGGATGGTCCGCCGGATATTGATGTAGACATCGAGTCTGGTCGTAGGGAAGAGGTTATCCAATACGTCTATGAAAAGTATGGTCGTGACAATGCTGCGCAGGTAGCCAATGTCATTACCTACCGGCGGCGCGGCGCATTGCGCGATGCGGCGCGGGTGTTGGGATACTCGCAGGGCGTTATCGATGCGTGGGTCAGAGACCGGGAAGCGTGTCCGCCGGAGCCGGTGCGGAAACTGGCGGAGCAGCTTCGTGGGCAGCCTCGTCATTTAGGCATTCACTCTGGCGGAATGGTGATTTGTGATCGGCCGATTGCGGATGTCGTGCCAGTGGAATGGGCACGCATGGAGGGGCGCTCAGTAGTGCAGTGGGATAAGGATGACTGTGCGGCAGCGGGACTGGTGAAGTTCGACCTGCTTGGCCTCGGAATGCTGGAGGCCATCCACCATTGCATTGACTTGGTCTATGAACAGCATGGGCGCCGAGTGAACCTGTGGGAAATAGATGTCGCTGAACCGGAGGTTTACGAGATGTTGGCACGCGCGGACGCGGTGGGCGTGTTTCAGGTGGAATCGCGCGCGCAGCTGGCCACCTTGCCCCGACTGAAGCCGAGGGAGTTCTTTGATCTGGTGGTGGAGGTGGCACTCATTCGCCCAGGCCCCATTCAAGGCGGTAGCGTGCACCCCTACATTCGCCGCCGAAATGGACTCGAACCGGTGACCTATGAGCATCCGGTGTTGGAGAAGTCTCTCGGGAAGACACTGGGCATTCCGCTATTTCAAGAGCAGCTGATGCAAATGGCCGTCGATGCGGCGGATTTCAGCGGGGCGGAAGCGGACTCGCTGCGCCGCGCTATGGGGTCGAAGCGCTCAGTGGCCAAAATGGAAGCGCTCCATGCCCGTTTTCTGGCTGGGCTGGAGCGCACCAGTGGCATTGATGCGGATATTGGGGAACAACTGTGGAACAAGATAGTGGCCTTTGCCGCCTACGGTTTCCCTGAATCACACGCGCAGTCGTTTGCCTCCTTGGTGTATTTCTCGGCCTGGTTTAAGTACCACTATCCGGCGGAGTTCTGTGTAGCGTTGCTCCGTGCTCAGCCCATGGGGTTTTACTCTCCGCAGTCGTTGATTGCCGATGCCCGCCGGCACGGTATCGGCTGCGATGGTCCGGATATCGCAGTTTCAGGCGTGGAAGCCAGCGTCATCGATGGTCGTATTCGTTTGGGGATCGGTGCCATTGCCGGTGTGGGCAATGACGTGGCGGAACGTATCGTCGCAGCGCGGCCATTTGTCAACGCAGCAGATGTCGCCCGCAGAGCTCGGCTGGGTGTTGGGCACATGGAAGCACTGGCGCGCGCAGGAGCACTTGGGTCGCTGGGGATTGACCGTCGTCAAGCACTGTGGGCGGCGGGCGTGGCGGCGACGGAAAGTGAGGGCATGCTGCCGGGGCTCACGCTTGCCGACGCACCGGCGTTGCCCGGCATGACGGAGTTTGAGCTGGCAGCTGCCGATTTGATGGCAACGGGAGTGACCCCGGGGCAGTACCCGGTGGCCGCGTTGCGGGCAGACCTGCAGGAACGTGGAGTGGTGCCTGCTGCGGAACTGAAAGCAGTGCCCGACGGAACACGAGTAGAAGTGGCGGGAGTCGTGACACATAGGCAACGTCCAGGGACAGCTGGCGGAGTGACATTTTTGGGAATGGAGGACGAAACTGGGCTGGTGAATGTGCTGTGTACACCGGGGCTGTGGAATCGTTTTCGGCCGGTAGCGGTGAATTCGCGGGCGATGGTGGTGCGCGGTATCGCGCAGACAGCCTCTGGTGCGGTGACAATCGTGGCCGATCGTCTGGTGGATATGTCCGAGGCTCTGGGTCAGCCGGTGGTGGCAGGTCAAAGTAGAGATTTTCGCTGACTATTAGAATGGATTGTTATGCGCCAGACCTATGAATCCTCGTTAGCACCGGATGGGAGTGCAATCGCCTTTATTGTCCGCGATAGCGGCTACCCGCGTGCGGTACAGCAGGAGATTACTCCGGAGGGGCTAGGGGAGGAGCGCCCCGTGAAACTGCCGGTGGAAGGCCCGGTTACCAGAGTGCTGCACTCCCCGGATGGAAAGTGGATTGCCTGCGAGGTCTCTCCGTACGGTACGGAGCGACTGCAGACCTGGCTGGTATCCACCGATCCGGAGGTCGATGGTGCCCGCCCCCTGCGCATGGATGCGGATATGCGCGCCACACTGGTGGAATGGGATAACGATCTCCTGGCGATGAACGCGGTCGATGCCCAGGGCATTAACTATGCACGTTTGGTCAACCCGACAAACTCAAAGTATGAGGTCATTGATAAACGCACTGACAGCCAGCTGGTAGCGGCTGAAAGTGGGTTTGGCCTCGTGCGGGTGGGCCCGCGAGGCCACCGGGAGTTACTACTAGTCGGGCCGGGGCAACAGTGGCAGCCGCTGTTGCCATCCGATCCTGGCTCTACCACGGATGCCGGTGTCTTATTGGCGCATCCGGGGCAGGAGAAGCTGACCGCATTCGTGCTCTCAGATCATGGCGCGGAACAGCGTCGCATCCTGCGCCTGGGTATTACTCCCGACAGCGGTATCAGCACCACGGAGCCGCGTACAGCGGAATCGACCGCAGCGGAGATTTTGGATATGAAGATCGGCATCGAAGTTGATGTCGAGGAGTTCATTGGCAATCCGGATCAAGACGTCGAAGAATTCGTCATTAGTGAGGATTCCTCCACTGCGGCTGTGCTGTGGAATAGCGGTGGGGTCAGCACGCTCGAGGTGCTAACCCTTGGCCTTCACCCGCAGACTGACGACATGCGGGTGATGGTGCGCCGCAATGTGGAATTGCCGGGCATGGTTGCGCGCGAGCTGTCAATCTCCGGGGACGGTGAGCTGATCTCCCTGACAGTAGAAGGGCCAGGCCTTGCGCCAACGGTGGAGATTCTGCGCAATATCGGTGGTGTCATTGAGCCATTGGATATGGAACGTACCGAACGGATTTTGGCTCTGGAAGAGAAGAATCTGGAGACCATGCCGGCCCCAGAACTGGTCTACTTTGTCTCCCGCGATGGGCTGGAACTCTCTGGCTGGCTCTACCTTCCAGAGTCGGTGCGCAATAGCTCTAATGACGTTTCCGGAAACGCACTACCGCCGGCTTTCATCCATATCCACGGCGGCCCAGAACTGCAGGCGAAACCCATTCACCACGATGTTCTCGCCAGCATTGTGGAGGCGGGTTTCGTGGTGTTCACCCCTAATGTGCGCGGTTCCTCGGGGTCCGGTAGGTCATTCGAGCACGCCGGCGACCGCTATGGTCGCTTTGCCGCTATTGCAGATATCGCAGCGGCGCGTGCCTTCCTCGTTGATGCCGGGTTGGCGGACCCAGAACGCATTGCCCTGGGTGGGCGATCCTACGGTGGCTTCATGTCGCTGTTGGCCTCGGCGTGGTACCCGGATCAGTTTGCTGCCATCGTGGATGCGTGCGGAATGACAAGTTTTGAAACCTACTACCAATCCACAGAACCCTGGTTGGCTCAGGCCGCGTTCCCTCGATACGGCTACCCGTACCAGGATGCTGAGCTTCTGCGCGATATCTCGCCGCTGCACCGTGCGGAGGAAATGAAGGCTCCAACGCTCTTTATCCACGGCGAGTGGGATACCAACGTGCCTCCGCGAGAGTCCGGTCAGATGCGCAACGCCATGGACGCATACGGCGTGGCCACCGATTTTCTAGTGGTCGAGGGAGAGGGCCATAAGTTCTCGAAGCCGAGGAGCCGAGCGCTAATCGGTGAGACCATCATCGCGTTTTTCACCGAGCACGGTGTGTGCGATGCGGCGCCTGCCACGACAGCGGCAGCAGAAACCAACAACGAGCAGTAAAAGAAACAGCGGAAAAGAACTGACGGAAGAAATGAATAGCGCCACGACCGAGCCAACGAACTCCGAGCCAACGAACTCCACAGACTGGATTACGAGCCACACCTGCCACGTGCTTTTTGACCGGCCTGTCATCCCGCCGAACACTGGAAACGCTATCCGCATGTGTGCGGGTTCTGGAGCTATGCTGCATCTGGCCAAGCCACTGGGGTTCAACTTCGATGACAAAAATCTGCGTCGCGCCGGGCTGGATTACCATGACCTGGCCGATGTGCGTATTCATGACTCCATCGATCAAGCATTGGAGACCTTTGCCAGCCAAGGGTGCCGCATCTTTGCCTTTACCGCACACGCTGACACGTGGCACACAGATATTGAGTACACGAACACCGATGTTCTGCTCTTTGGCCCAGAGCCAACCGGGTTGGAACAGTCAGTGCTCGATGATCCGCGAATTACACAATTAATCCGAATTCCGATGCTGCCAGCTCGTCGCAGCATGAATCTTTCCAACGCCGCAGCAGTGGCTGCTTATGAAGTCTGGCGTCAGCAGGGCTTTATGGGCGGTAAATAGGGTCAAGGCGAGGGCTGTTACGGGGCATTTCTGGGCATTATTCGCTCCTGTGCCTAAGATAAATGCCATGGCAGCGACAAAGCTTGATGGCAAACTCTACCGAGACGAAATCTTTGAAGACCTGGAAAAGCGCGTTGAGCGTTTGAAGGAAGCCGGCTACACCCCGGGGCTGGCCACCGTGTTGGTTGGTGATGATCCGGGCAGCCACTCTTACGTCAAGATGAAGCATCGCGACTGTGAGCAGATTGGTATCGCCTCTATCCGCCGTGACCTTCCGGCTGACACCACGCAAGAAGAGCTCGAGGCAGTAATCACCGAGCTGAACGAAAGCCCGGAGTGCACAGGCTACATTGTTCAGTTGCCACTGCCGAAGCACCTGGATGAAAACCGTATTCTGGGGCTCATCGATCCGGAGAAAGACGCCGATGGCCTCCACCCGGTAAACCTGGGCAAGCTGGTCCTCAACGAGCCAGCACCACTGCCGTGTACCCCAAACGGCTGTATCCACCTGCTGCGACGCTTCGGCGTCGAGCTCAACGGTGCCAAGGTTGTTGTTATCGGCCGCGGTGTCACCGTTGGTCGCCCAATCGGCCTGATGCTCACTCGCCGCAGCGAGAACTCCACCGTGACGCTATGTCACACCGGCACCAAGGACTTGGCCGCTGAAACCCGTCAGGCTGATGTCATCATCGCCGCTGCTGGTGTCGCTCATATGCTTACTGCAGACATGGTCAAGCCTGGTGCTGCTGTGCTCGACGTGGGAGTTTCGCGTGTCGACGGCAAGCTGGCCGGTGACGTTGCTGATGACGTCTGGGACATTGCCGGTTACGTATCCCCGAACCCAGGTGGTGTCGGCCCACTGACTCGCGCTTTCCTTGTACGCAATGTCGTCGAGCGCGCTGAAAAGCTCGCTGGCCTGGCCTAGTCAGCCAGGAGGAACAACTCGTGTCGAAAAGGGAAATTGCGCAGCGTGCCCGGCGGGAAGATCTGCCGGATCCAATGCTGAACCCGCACAGCCCGAAGACCCCGCCTCCGGGGGCATCGTGGCCAATGTGGGTGCAGTATACGATTTACGGCGCGCTCTTTTTCGGCATGTCCGCCTTCGTTGTGTTTCTGGGGCTGGAGCGGTGGCGACGCGCCACATTCATGCTGGGAAGCACAATGATGCTGCTCGGTGTGGCTAGGCAGTACCTGCCGGACAGCATTCTAGGTGTGTTCTCTGTGCGATCCCGGGCCTTTGACCTATGGTTTTGCTCCATAATCGGGATGGGAATCGTATTCCTTGCAGTCAGCGTGGATGCGCTGGGAAGCTAGCTGACATTAACTGACATCGCGAGCGAGGAAATTACGCACAATCGAATCCACTCGTTCGAACTCCGTCAAGAATCCGTCGTGCCCCACGGCGGATTCAATCTTTTCTAGCCCCAAGCAGTTGCCCAGATTGCGGGCGAGGTGCTCCTGCTGGTGGAAGGGGTAGAGAATGTCCGTGTCCACACCGGCAACCATGGTCGGCACGGTTGACGAGTGCAGCGCTTCATTGAGGCCACCGCGATCACGGCCAATATTGTGCCGATTCAAGGTATCGGTGAGCACGACATACGAGCCTGCATCGAAACGCTGGGCAAGCTTCTCCGCTTGGTGATCCAGGTAGCTTTCTACCTGGAAACGATCTTCCGTGCGCATCGCGCCCAGCGGATCCTCACCGGGCTGCGCTGCCGCGCCAAAGCGATCATCCATCTCCAGCTCGCCACGGTACGTCAAATGCGCGACCCTGCGTGCGAATCCCAAACCTCGGGCCGGAGTCACACCGCGGTCGTAGTAGTCGCCGCCATGCCAATCGGGATCGGACTCAATGAATTGAATTTGCGCAGACTGAATACCAATCTGCCAAGCAGACGCACGTGCGCCGACACACATCACCAATGCCTTGCCGACGAAATCCGGGTGCATCAGTGACCACTCAAGCGCGCGGGCACCACCCAACGAGCCGCCAATGACAGCTTGGAGGCGGGAAATTCCCAGTTCTTGCAGCGCAAGGTGCTCCACTGTCACCGTGTCGCGCACGGAGATAGCGGGGAAGCGAGAGCCCCAGGGCTTGCCGTCGTCCGGATGTGGACTGGAAGGGCCGGTTGTACCGCGACAGCCACCGATGACGTTGGTGCAGATAATGCAGTACTCGTCGGTATCCAGTGCGCGGGCAGAGCCAATCATCCCGTTCCACCAACCCGCAGTCGGGTGGTACTCATCCGAGGGGCCGGAAGCGTGGGCGTCGCCGGTTAGAGCGTGCTCGAGGAGGATGACATTCGAGCAGTCGTCGTTAAGCCGACCCCAGCGTTCGAACTCGACAGTGACGTCGGGGATGACCGCGCCAGCCTCGGTTGTGACATCGCCGATAAAGACACGCCCCGGCTCGCCCTCGGGTGGGAGGGCGGCCGGGGTAGATGGGGAAAAGCTCATGCCTTATAGACTACTTAGTCCGTTCTGTGTCTGTGTACAAACGGTCTACGCGAGTGCTGCGAAGCCGCTCTCGAGATCGGCGATGATGTCATCGATGTTCTCGATACCGACGGAGAGACGCACGGTGGCCTGGGAAATGCCGGCGCGGGTCAGACCCTCCTCATCGGACTGGGAGTGAGTGGTGGTGGCCGGGTGGACAACCAGCGAGCGGACATCACCGATGTTGGCGACGTTGGAGTGCAGCTTCAGAGCGTCAATGAACTTCCACGCCTTGGCGGTGTCGGCGTCCTTCAGGTCGAAGGAGAGCACGCCGCTGGCACCGGAAAGGCCCAGCTTGGTCAGGGTCTCGTACCACGGGGAGCTCGGCAGGCCAGCGTAGTTGACCTTGGCGACCAGCGGGTGGTTCTCGAGGAACTCAGCGACTGCCTTGGCGTTTTCATTGTGGCGCTCGATGCGCAGAGCCAGGGTGTCGAGACCCTGAGCCAGAACCCACGCATTGAACGGAGCCGGAGCAGCGCCGGTGTCGCGGAGAATGCCAGCGCGAGCGCGCAGTGCGAAGGCCGGAGCGCCCAGGTCAGCGAACTTCAGGCCGTGGTAAGCCTCGTCGGCCTCGGTGAAGTTCGGGAAGATGGAGCGGCCGTTGCGGGTCTGAGTCCAGTCGAACTTGCCGCCGTCGACGATGACACCGCCGAGGGAGGAGCCGTTACCGGTGAGGAACTTGGTGGTGGAGGAAACCACGACGTCAGCACCGTGCTCGAGTGGGCGCAGCAGGGCCGGGGTCGGAACCGTGTTGTCGACGATCAGCGGAACGTTGTTGCGGTGTGCAACCTCGGCGATGGCAGGGATATCGAGGACGTCGATCTGCGGGTTGGCGATGGACTCACCGTAGAAACCGACGGTGTTGTCCTGAACTGCTGCCTGCCAGGACTCCGGGTCATCCGGGTTCTCGACGAAAGTGCAGTCGATGCCAAGGCGCGGCAGGGTGACCTTGAACAGGGTCTCAGTACCGCCGTAAAGGCGTGGCGAAACGACGAAGTGGTCGCCTGCACGAGCCAGGGTGAGGACAGCAGCGGTCTCAGCTGCCTGGCCGGAGGAGAACAGTACGGCAGCGACGCCGCCTTCGAGGCTGGCGATGCGCTGCTCGACGGCATCCACAGTCGGGTTGGTCAGGCGGGAGTAAATCGGGCCTGCATCCGAGAGGTTGAAGCGGTTGGCAGCGTGCTCAGCGGAATCGAAGACGTAGGAGGAGGTGTTGTAAATCGGCAGGTTGCGCGCGGAGGTCTGTGCGTCGGGAGCGAAGCCGGCGTGAATAGCGCGAGTGGACAGGCCCCAGTTGGCGGCGTTGCTGTTGTCGTACTTGGTGGTCATTTCAGATACTTCCTTGCGGTTTTTGAGATTGTTCAAAACGTTGCTTACAAACAATAGTGAACCAAGCTGTCTATTGCAAAGTTTTGGAAAAACCCAAGGTAAGAGGGTGTGTGTATCTGTGTCGAGAGTGCTATAGCCCGCTTAGTACGGATTGGTTTGATTGGCTCTGGGGCGTGGCCAGTTGTGGGGGGTGGGGTGTGTAGGGAGCTGTGGCTAGGTGTGTGTGGAGGCTGCTGTGTATGGGGGGGCGTGGGTGGTGCGTGGCGAGTGGTGTTCGACGGGTGGCGGTTTGCCGAAGGAGTTAGTGACTACCTTTATGACAGTTTGAAGGCAATTTTTTGGACAAAAGTGTCATAAAGGTAGTCAGTAACTCATGGGGTGAGGCACTGCGGTGCCGAGTGTCGAGGTGAGCCAAACAGGGGACTGAGTATGGGTGAAGGGTACCGTAAAGCGCCGAAAAGCACTGGATACTGTCAAGACCGTTAAGGAAGTCAGGGCATAGAAAAAGCCCCTCGCGCCATGTGCATCAAATGCAACATGAGCGAGGGGCTATCGCCCGAAACCGGCGGTCGGCCTAGGCCAGCCTGGGCCAACTAGGCCAGCCAGGAGCAAGCAGCTAGTCCTACTTCTTCAGGCCGTCGATGATCTCGTTGAACTCAGCGGACGGACGCATAACTGCGGAGGTCTTCTCATCGTCCGGCAGGAAGTAGCCACCCAGATCAGCTGGGGAACCCTGAGCATCAATCAGGGTCTTGGCGATGGACTCTTCCTTCTCCGTGAGAGCCTTAGCAACCGGGGCGAAAGCTTCCTTCAGCTCGGAGTTCTCGTCCTGCTTGGCCAGCTCCTGTGCCCAGTAGAGAGCCAGGTAGAAGTGGGAGCCGCGGTTGTCGATTTCGCCAGCCTTGCGGGACGGCGACTTGCCCTCGTCGAGCAGGGTAGCGGTTGCCTTATCCAGGGCCTCAGCCAGGACGCGCGGACGTGGGTCGTCGTCATGCTCAGCGGCGTAGCGCAGGGACTCGGCCAGTGCCAGGAACTCACCCAGGGAGTCCCAGCGCAGGTGGTTTTCTTCCTGAACCTGCTGGACGTGCTTCGGTGCGGAACCGCCTGCGCCGGTCTCGAACAGGCCGCCCCCGGCCATCAGCGGCACGACCGACAGCATCTTGGCGGAGGTGCCCAGCTCCATGATCGGGAACAGGTCGGTGAGGTAGTCACGCAGAACGTTACCGGTTACGGAAATGGTGTTCTCGCCGCGGCGGATGCGCTCGAGGGAGAACTTGGTAGCGGACACCGGATCCATGATGCGGATATCCAGACCCTCGGTGTCGTGGTCTGCCAGGTACTCGTTGACCTTGCTGATCAGGTTGTTGTCGTGCGCACGCTGCGGGTCCAGCCAGAACACTGCAGGGTCGCCAGTGATACGAGCGCGGTTAACGGCCAGCTTCACCCAGTCGCGGATTGGGGCGTCCTTGGTCTGGCAGGAGCGCCAGATGTCACCCTCGGCGACGTGGTGCTCAATCAGAACCTCGCCAGCGGAGTTGATGACCTGCAGGACACCGTCAACCGGAATCTGGAAAGTCTTGTCGTGGGAGCCGTACTCCTCAGCCTTCTGAGCCATCAGGCCGACGTTCGGGACAGAGCCCATGGTGGCCGGGTCGAAAGCGCCATTGGCGCGGCAGTCCTCGATAACAGCCTGGTAGACGCCTGCGTAGGAGGAGTCCGGGATGACTGCGAGGGTGTCGCGCTCCTCACCATCCGGACCCCAGCCCTTGCCGCCGTTGCGGATCAGGGCCGGCATGGAAGCGTCAACGATGACGTCAGACGGAACGTGGAGGTTGGTGATGCCCTTATCGGAGTTGACCATGTAAAGGGCCGGACCTTCCTTCAGGTCCTTCTCGATAGCGGACTTGACGGCCGCCGCAGTAGCGTCGTCAAGCTTGTGTAGACCATCGAGCATGGCGCCCAGGCCGTTGTCCGGAGTCAGGTTGGCGGCAGCCAGCTTGGACTCGAACTTCGGGAAAACAGATGGCAGGAAGGCCTTGACAACCTCGCCGAAGATCAGCGGGTCGGAGACCTTCATCATGGTGGCCTTCAGGTGCACGGAGAACAGGATGTTCTCGCGCTGTGCGCGGCGAATCTGAGCGCGCAGGAAGTTGTCCAGGATGTGGACGTTCATGCCCGTGCCGTCAATAATCTCGCCCTTGAGGACCGGCATGTCCTTCTTCAGGGTGATGATCTGGCCGTCGTTAGCCTCGAGCTGGTAAGTCAGCTTGTCGTCGGCCGGCATGACAACCGACTTCTCATTGTGGCGGAAGTCGTTGGAGGCCATGGTGGCGACGTTGGTCTTGGAGTCTGCGGACCAAGCGCCCATGCGGTGCGGGTGCTTGCGGGCGTAGTTCTTCACCGGCTCCGGAGCGCGGCGGTCGGAGTTGCCCTCACGCAGTACCGGGTTAACGGCAGAGCCCTTGACCTTGTCGAACTTGGCGCGGTCGGCGGTCTCCTCGTCGCCTTCCGGCTGCGACTTGTACTTCGGAATGTCATAGCCCTTTTCCTGCAGCTCTGCGACAGCGCGCTTAATCTGCGGGACGGATGCAGAGATATTCGGCAGCTTGATGATGTTGGCGTCCGGCTCCTTGACCAGCTTGCCCAGGGCTGCCAGCGCATCCTCTACCTTCTGTTCGTCCGAAAGACGCTCCGGGAACTGAGCCAGAATGCGGCCTGCGAGGGAGATGTCGCGGGTTTCAACATTGACACCAGCCTGGCTTGCAAATGCCTCCACGATTGGCTTCAGCGAGTAGCTCGCCAGCAGAGGGGCTTCGTCAGTACGGGTCCAAATAATTGTCGCCATAATTCATGTCTCCTATCTGTTTTGTTCCACGATAACCCAGTTTTGAATCTTGGGTTGTGTCGGGGCATAGCGCAAAAACAGTGATAGTGATATGAATAACGCAATTATGTGAGGTAAGTCACGAAATGCGCAATTATTTGTCGCTTATTCGCCGCTTTTCATTCCATTTTTCGCTTTACGACGGCCCCCGCGCTCAAACCCTTCAAATACGAAAAACCGCGCTGGGGTGTCGTGCACGCCGGCGCGGTTGTTCAGGGCAGCCTATTTAGTTCTGTGTATTGTTCGGAGGATTGTTCTGGCCGAACTGGTAGCCCTGAGTGTTCTGAGACTGTGGGTACTGCGGAGCATAGCCCTGCCCCGGGGCCGACTGGGTAGTCCTGACCAGTTTCTGGCCGCGGAACCATGCGCGCATGTCCTTGAGGAACATAAGAACGCAAGCCGCGATCAGCATGGCACCTGCGAGGAAGAGGACTACATCCACCCAGGAGCTCAAGAACAGGAGGGGGATGATGGTCATAGCCAACGCCAGTGGTGCCACGGTGACGCAGAAAAAGATTGGTGCCGTCGAGTCTTCACCGCGGAGGATGGAGTGAATCCAGTATGCGGTCAAGGTGACAAGCATCATTCCCATCAGTAAGAGGACTGGAACAAGAACGAGGGCGGCTGCAGCGCCCATAATGTAGCCGATGTCATCCCAAGAATCACCCAACGATGACTCTAGGCTGCCGAGATCGTTGGCGCCCTGGATGCCGAGCGTGATTGCGTACAGAACTGCGATGATGCCAATCAGAGTTGAAAAACCGACCAAGCCGGTAGTGATTCGGGGGATGAGTGGCATGCGCTGCCACATGTTCTGCAGTGTGGCGTTTGCAGGCAGCGGTGGTACATCCGTGGTCACCGTGGTGGTTACTGTCGCAGGACTGGTTTGAGTTGGGGCGGACCACTGTGCTTGCTGGGTTTGCGTCTGGAACGAGGATTCCTGCGCAGTGGGTACCGGGCGATTTGCCAGCCCGCGCAGCGTCGCAATGGTGATGGTGGCGTTCTCATCGGCCAGCAAAGCGTCGTATTCGCGACGACGTCCCTCATCGCCAAGCACTTGCAGCGCAGTGAGCTTCTCCTGGAACTCGCCGGAGTACTCCGAGACTCCAGCATCTCGCAGTTCGGAGAGTTGATTAGAAAGATTTGCATGGAGCTCTTCGGTGCTGGCTGCGCTATCCAGCTTCAGAGACTCATAGAGGTTGTAGCGGTCGCCCATAGTGAATCAAGATCCTATCGGTATTGCAGTTCGAAATATCTTTTAAAACAATTTACCCGGTAGCTAGTACGGCAGCATCGAAGACCCGGAGCGCTCGATGGTAGGAAGTCCGTCACGCTCGAAGGGAATTCGTAGTCCTCGGCAAACAATGCCGATTACAAAATGCATTGGGAAGAACTTGAGTGAGCGACTTCCACTAATGGCCGCAGATGTTATTCCGCGCACAAATACCCGGGGAACAGGCGGATTAAATAGCGAAATTTTTGTGTTGCGGAGTAGAGTCTCATTTTTCCCTTGCGGCTCCCCTCACGGTTTTGCGAGCCCGTCTTGGGTCGAAAGTCGAGGGGAACTGAGAGTCCACCAACTGGCGTAAGAAGAGAAAAGGAGACGGTCGCAATGACGTCGTCAAGCGAAGTAACAACCCACAACGACGACCACAAACCGCGTGCACGTCGTGCGGGAGCGTTTAGCTCGCATCGCCGTCCTGTTCCGGTGCAGGACGACATCTCTGATCTACGCCGAATCTTGGTGATTGTGGCTCTGTCGGTCGGTGCATTCGGCATCGGCGTTACCGAGTTTGTGGCCATGGGCCTGCTGCCTTACATCGCTGATGCCTTCGGACGTGATGAGGATGCCGCAGGGCGCATGATTTCGATGTACGCACTCGGTGTTGTCGTGGGCGCACCGCTAATTACCGTGCTGACCGGCTCGATTCCGCGCAGGCGCATGCTCCTGCTGCTGATGGCGGCATTTACCATCGGCAATGGTGCCACGGTTTGGGCAGGCACACTGGGCTCTTTCGAAGCAGTCATGGTCTCGCGCTTCATTGCCGGTCTGCCGCACGGCGCGTATTTCTCGGTGGCGGCGCTGGTGGCGGCCTCCCTGGCTAAGCCGGGACAGCGCGGCAAGATGGTGGCTCTGTCGGGCGTGGGGTTGTCGGTGGCGACTGTGATTGGTGTGCCGGCCGCGCAGGTGCTGGGACAGATTTACGGTTGGCGCAGCGCCTTCGCGTTTGTCGCGGTCATCGGGCTGATTGCATTTGTTTCGCTGTGGTTCGCCGTGCCGCATATGAACCGCATGCCGAAGACACGTCCGATGGATGAGCTCTCGGCTCTGGTGACACCGCAGGTGCTGCTGACCGTCGCGATTGGCACCGTTGGTTTCGGCGGCATGTTCGCGGTTTACACCTACATCACCTGGACTATGACTCGCGAAGCGGGCATGAGCGAAAACCACATCTGGATTGTGCTGATGGCCTACGGCATCGGCATGGTTGTCGGTACTTACATCGGTGGCTGGCTCTCCGACCGCATCGGGGAGTGGGGCATCATGGTTGCGCTGGTGCTGATGGTAATCATGCTCAGCGTCTTCTACTTCACCTCACAGAATGCTGTGCTGGGCACGATCAACTTCCTCCTTATCGGTCTGCTGGGATCGGTATTGGTGCCTAATCTGCAGACCCGTCTGATGGATGTCGCCGGTCGCGCACAGACGCTGGCGGCAGCACTCAACCAGGCCGCATTGAACATGGCCAACGCATTCGGAGCGGCGCTCGGTGGTTGGGTCATTGCGTCCGGTTATGGCTACCGCGCACCGGCTTTGGGTGGCGCGACGTTGGCGATGTTGGCTATCTTCATCGCTCTGCCGACCATTGTTCTTTACCGCCGCTCACAGGCGAAGAAGGCCGAGCGCATCGAACTGCGCTAGGGATCTTCAAGGCGTAATGCACGCATAGGTAACGTAT
This sequence comes from Corynebacterium sp. HMSC073B01, assembly GCF_001838255.1. Classification (NCBI taxonomy): domain Bacteria; kingdom Bacillati; phylum Actinomycetota; class Actinomycetes; order Mycobacteriales; family Corynebacteriaceae; genus Corynebacterium; species Corynebacterium sp. HMSC073B01. The sequence goes on from NZ_KV836148.1 coordinate 31,285, forward strand.
GAGGGCATGAGCCTTACAATCGCGACAATCAATGTCAACGGCATCCGCGCCGCCGTCAAGGAGCGCAGCGAAACCAATCTGGGATTGCTGGAGTGGCTGAAGCACACCAGTTCCGATGTCGTTTTGCTGCAGGAAGTCCGCGCCACCGACGACCAGGCACGCAAGGCCCTCGCGCCCGCTTTCGATGCCGGATGGCATTGGGTCGGCGCTGAAAACCTGGGTGCCAAGGGGCGCGCCGGCGTGGGCATTCTCTCGCGCTTTCCGCTTAACGACGTCCAGGTGGGTATCGGCTCGGAGGAGTTCGAAGAATCCGGTCGGTTTATCAGTGGTGTTGCCCCGGCAGCGGACACCGGCCTGGATGCGGATGTCCAGATTGCCAGCCTCTACCTGCCCTCTGGTGCTGCCCTGAGCGAGAAGCAGGATGAGAAGTACCGCTTCCTCGATGCCTTCTCCGACTACCTGGCGGAACTGGGGGCCAAGGGACGCGATGGTCACCACGCAGTCATCGGCGGCGACTGGAACATCTGCCACCGCGAACAGGATTTGAAGAACTGGAAGACCAACCGCCGCAAGAGCGGTTTCCTACCGCAGGAGCGTGCCTGGATGGACTCGGTCTTCGGCTGCTGGCCCGATGAGGTTCCCCAGGATTCGCAGGTTCAGGCCAGCGACAAGGAGCTCGAATCCGGTGCCTTCTCCGATGGTTCTGTGTGGGAGGCCCCGAAGCTCAATGCAGATCCGGTGTGGTTTGATGTCACTCGCCGTCTGCACCCAGAGGCCGACGGTCCTTGGTCCTGGTGGACCTACCGCGGTAAGGCGTTCGATACCGATGCCGGCTGGCGGATCGACTACCAGGCGGTAACCGAACCAATGCTCAAGCGTGCTGTCAGCTCGGTAGTGGATAAGCCTGCCGCCTACGACCTTCGCTGGACGGACCACGCGCCGGTGATCGTGGAGTACGCCTAAACCCGGCATACGCCTAACCCCGAGCGGACTAGTGTGCTCCGAGGTCAGCGAACTCTGGGATCAACTCCGGCTCGGGAGCGGTTACGAGATGCCGGTTCTGCCGCAACATGGAGGCGATGCCGTCAACGATGGCGTCGGCCCATTTGTCCTGCATAGCGGGGTCGGCCAAATCGTGGGTGAGTTTTTCAGCGCCCACCGCTCCCAGCGATAGCGCAATTGTCGGCGCATGCGGCCGCGAACTCTGGTTCACCGCCACTGCCGGCGCCAGGCCGGTGCGAAACTCGGTTGGCACCCCGTTTGTGCTGTAACTGCTGTGCGGATTGAAACCTCGGTACACCATTCCGTCGCGCACACCCGCCGCCAACTGCCAATCGGCAGGAGCATCGTCCTCAGGTTCGAGAGACTTCACCACAGCGGATACCGAAAAGCCACGATCGCCGATGTTATCCCCAGAAAGAGTCTGGCCCTCTGATGAGCGACCGACGATTACGGTGGCTGCGCTCGCCGTGTCGTCGGCAAGCGAATGCGCGCCAACGATTGCGCCGCGCTGACGGAGCTTGTCGCTGGCGCGTTGCACGATGCTGTCGATGTGAGCGGAAGTATCCCCACTCAAACGCAGCGCGCGAGGCAGGTCGGCGTTGATAGCCTCGATGGCTTCGCGGCGAGAGTCGACGGTGATGTGCGCGCCGGCGAGCGGATCGACAGCCTCGTCGGGGGAGGGGACGATTGGCTGGCGCGGAGGCATCCACAGCGGATTGGGGCGCGCCGGGCGGTGTGGGGAACTGTTGACAACAGCGTGCAACTCTTCCGGTGAAAACATCTTGTTGACCGCGAAAATCATCACCGAGCTGTTGTGATACACAGGCGTGAGCCCCGGCGCGTGCCATGCCCAGGAACGCATCGACAGCGCCTCCGTGCCATCCGTATTCACACCCGGCGGGGAACTAATGATGTAGTGCACACCCAGTTTCTTCGCCATGGCATCGAATTCCGGATGTGAGCCCAGCAGGTCAACGTTTATCGGCAGCTTGTTGCTCGCCTCGGCAGTTTTGTCAGAGAAGGAGAAATGGCGGAACAGGGTCGGCAGTCCGGCGATGGCATACATCCACGCAGAACCGTCACGACGGTCATTGAGAATATGCCCCTCAAACGCATGCGGCTGTGCGGACAGCCAATCAATAGCTTCCATGTCCGCTGCGGTCACAAACGTGCTTCCGAAACTCTGGCGAATTGCCTCGCGCTGAGCAGGCCCACTCGCCCAGGTCGCAGGCACAATCGCCAGTGCCGCTACGAGCCCCATCGCCAGCGCAGGATTCCACGACTTGGTCGGCTGATCTCGCTTTGCGACGATCCACTGCGCCACAGCCACAATCGTGACAACGGCAGCCGCGACTGCGTAGCCGACCAGCACTGCGCGCAGAATTCCCATAACCGCCTGCATGCGGTACGGCATGTCGTAGAAGAAAGTGCCAATAAACTTCAGATAGGTGCCGAACGGCTCAGACCAACGGGACTGCGCACTATCGGACACCACAAAGAGCAGCCCGAAAACCAGTGCCGGCCACGGAGCCCATGGGCTGTCTGGCAGGCGAGAGACAAGCGCCACCACCAGGCCGATGAGCACAAGAACCAGAACAGTCCGGGAAAAGATGGGCTCGTCAGCATAGCGGGAAAACCCAATCAGAGTTCGCCACAGTGATTCGGAGCGGGAAATCTCAATTTGGCCGGTAAAGCCCGCAACGGATTCGCCTTGCCCCCTCGCGGACAAAGCTGCCGGGAGAGTCATCACCAGGGCGAGCGCGCCGATAATTAGCGTGCGAACTAGGCCACTGACGCTCGGTTGGGTAATCAACCACAAGCCAACAAAGAGCACGGCAGCAATTGCGCCGGCCGGGTGGGTGATAAACGTGCCGACCAGGGCAAGCGCAGCGGGGACAATATAGCCCCGCATGGTCAAAGCCGCAGCAATCGGCAAAGCGGCCACCGCGAGCAGATACGGCATGGAGGAGGTGCGCCAAAGGGCCACCCAAATCTCCGGAAGCATCAGCGTCGCGACGGCAGCTGCGGGACCGGCATAGGCCGCCCACTTAGGACCAACTGCGGTGCGGGCTAGCACCGCAGTTGCTGCGGGAAGAAGCAGCGCCGGGGCCAAGAACGCAAACACGTTGGAATCGAGGAAGACCGAGCCGGGCAGCAGCCCCGCCATGGCATGCCAGCCGGTGGGGTAGAACATTTCGGCCCCGGTCTCCTGATTCATCAGGTCACCGGCCGCGGTGGGCGAGGCTATTGCATGTTCGTCAATGAACCGGAGGAAGTTGGTATGCCAGAGCATGTCCCAGGCTTCGCGGATAGCGCCGGGGCCGCCAGGGACGTCGTTAAGCACGAGCATGGCGCGCATCGAGCCGACTACCGTAACTCCGACGACAATCATCGCGGTGACAACGCCGGAATCGAAGCCGTCTTCGGGCGTTGCTCGGGGGACGAATCTGCGCACCAGATAGCCAATAGCACAGAACCATGCCCACATGCCGGCCACGAAGAGCCAGGTGTAATCCAGCCCGAGCGCGTGAGACAACCATGCGGAAAAACCGGTCACACCCAGCATTAATGGGCCGGCAGATGCCAACGCGAGCGTGGGACGTAGCCCACTGGCCCAACCGAGAACTGCGCCTGGGACCAGCAGGATGAAGACGGCAACCGCAATGGCAGCGAGCATGGGACTCCTGACGGATAAGAGAATTGAATTAGTCCAATAATACCTGTGGGTTAGTTCGGCACTTGGGACGCGAGCGCCTAAGATTTGAAGAAGGACTGATGGGACTTCAGCCGCTGTAAAACCCAAGCGCGAATCTGCGCGGGACTTGAAGCGAGCTCGGTGCGGACCAGGAAAGGAGAGGACATCCCCAGTGAAAAACGGCGAGAGCGATAACAAGCGGCACCAGATGGCCGATTTGGAAGCCATCGCACGGAGTCTGCAGAACGACCCTGGCACTGCTGTCAATGTCCCAGTGGTCGTGACTTCCGGTGTCATTGTTGCGTTTATCGTGCTGTCTTTTGCCTACGCGTGGCCACTGTGGATTTCCCTCGGACTCATTGTTCTGCTGGGAGCCGTGATGGTCGTGTCCTACACCCGTAGGCCACCCGTAGCCCCGCTCGAGTTGACCCAGGGGGAGCGTGAGCGTGTTCGCCGTGTTCTCTCTGAACACGGCATTCGCCCAGCGATCACGTTGGTGCGCGCACTGTACCCCGAGGAATCGCCAGCCGCTGCGGCGCGCACCGTCAAATTGCTATCCGATCGAATGCTTGTGGAGCAGGGGGACGAGGGGCGTCGGGGCTAGCTTTTGGCAGTCGGTTTCCTGCAAAAGCCCGTGGTGTTGTCGAAACGGGTACGTCGTCGACTCTCAACTGCGGGCCTCGCGCTAGACTTATTGGCTATGAGTGAAAGCAAGGGTCCTGAGGCAACTAATCCTGCACCGAGTGCTCGTAAGCAGCGCGTTCTGTCCGGCATTCAGCCGACCGCAGATTCCTACCACCTGGGCAACTACCTGGGTGCATTGAAGAACTGGATTAATCTGCAGGATGACTTCGACGCTTACTACTTCATTCCAGACCTGCACGCCATCACTGTCGAGCAGAATCCGAAGGAGCTGCGTCAGCGCACTATCGCAGGTGCCGCACAGCTGATTGCACTCGGTATTGATCCGGAGAAGTCGGTGCTCTTCGTGCAGTCGCATGTGCCCGAGCACGCGGAGCTCGGATGGGTGTTGACCTGCTTGACTGGCTTTGGTGAAGCCAGCCGTATGACGCAGTTCAAGGACAAGTCCTCTCGTCAGGGCGCGGAACATACCTCCGCTGGTTTGTTCGCGTACCCCATGTTGATGGCTGCCGACATCTTGCTCTACCGCCCACAGCTGGTGCCGGTGGGGGAGGATCAGCGCCAGCACCTCGAACTGACGCGTAACCTGGCGCAGCGCTTCAACTCCCGCTACAAGAAGACCTTCGTGGTGCCGGATCCACACATCATGGAAGGCTCCGCGAAAATTTACGACTTGCAGGATCCGACCTCGAAGATGAGCAAGTCGGGTGCAAATCCGAAGGGCATTATTAACCTCTTGGACGACCCGAAGGTCTCCGCCAAGCGCATTCGCTCGGCCGTTACCGACAATGACGGAGAGATCCGCTTCGACCGTGAGAACAAGCCGGGCGTTTCCAACCTGCTGGTCATTCAGTCGGCGTTGACCGACAAGCCTGTCGACGAGCTCGTTGCCGGCTACGAAGGCGCTGGCTACGGCCAGCTGAAGGCTGATACCGCAGATGCGCTGGAGGCATTCACCACGCCACTGCGTGCACGCTATGAGGAGCTCATGGCCGATCGTGGTGAGTTGGAACGGATCCTGGCCGAAGGCGCTGACCGTGCCCGTGAAGTTGCCGCCAAGACACTTGCAGATGTGTACGAGCGAGTCGGGTTCCTGAAGGCCGCCAACCGTTAATTCAGCTGTAGACTCTGCGCTTCAGTCTCCGTACCGAAAGCTGGCACGTTAAGGTAGGGGACATGGCAACCTCTACTCAAAAAGATCCGAAGAGAACGGACCGCTATGGCATCGAGCGTGTACACGCCGATGAACCGAGCGCAATCGACCGCCTCCGCGAAAAGTGGGCGTGGTTCGATCACGTTATGCGGATGCAGGAGCGCTACTCCGAGCAGGGCGGTAACTTTTTTGCCGCCGCTGTCACGTACTTCTCCGTGCTGTCGATTTTCCCCCTAATCATGACGGCATTTGCCATCCTCGCGCTTGTGCTGCGTGGCAATGAGCAGCTGCTTGAGCAAATCCAGTCCGCTATCACCGACTCCATCGATGGGTCGATGGGCGACACCATCAACGCAATTATCGAAGGCGCGATCGATCAGGCAGGTGGCGTCTTCACCGTCGGTTTCATTGCCACCCTGTGGTCGGGTCTTGGTTGGATGGGCAACCTCTCCAACGCAGTGACACAGCTGTGGAAGCGCCCGCTAGGCGCTAGCAACTTCGTGATCGGAAAGGTTCGCGACCTGCTGCGTCTGCTGGGCATGCTGGTTATGATCCTGCTGACCTTCGCTGTCACCGCAGCCGGCTCTTCCGGACTGACCCAGTCCCTGCTGGACAAGATTGGTCTGGCTCATGTCCCGGGAATCACAATTATTGCGGGATTGATTGCCATCGCCATTGGTCTCGTCGCCAACTGGCTGCTGTTCTTCTGGATGCTCGCTTTCCTGCCGCGCGGGGGCGCCCCGTTCCGCTCTGCGGCAAAGGGTGCGATTATCGGTGCGATTGGCCTTGAGGTTGTCAAGCAGCTCGGTAGCGTTTTCTTCTCCAACGCCCTGTCGAACCCGGCCGGTGCAGTTTTCGGTCCGGTCATCGGTTTGATGGTCGTTTTCTACCTCATCTGGCGCATCACTATGTACGCCACTGCCTGGACCGCGACGACCGAAGAAGCGCTTGCCGACGAGGAGCTGGATGCACCTGCTCCTGCTGTCATTAACGTCCGTGCGGAAGCGGCCAACCCGTCCGGATTGAACCGCCTGCTCGGTTCGAAATAATTAGCCGCGATCGCGTCTGCCGAAGCGGTAGGTGACCATCGCAATCAATGCGATGACACCTACGATGGCAGCGCTGACAGTAATTTTTAGCCCGGTTCCTGTTGACTCGTTGTCCAGGATATCGGGCAATTTTTCTACCAACTTATCCTCAGTCGCTTCCGCTTCGAGGACACCGACAGAGCTGTCCTGCGGTGCCGCGAAGCCGGCGTCGAGAAGCGATGCCGCCTGCTCCCAGGGGCGCGGTGAATCCTCCACAGTGACGTCGAGAACGATGACGCCGAGACGACGGCCATCGCGCTCAGCCACCCCAGCGAAGGTATGACGGGCATCGTCGGTAAAACCAGTCTTGCCTCCAAGGGCGCCGGGGTAGTCCTGGGCAATCAGCTGATTGTCGTTGGCGATTTCGAAGTCATCGACCTCGAGAGCCTTGTCTCCGGGGATGGTGGCCAGGCGGGTGGCCGAGAGCTTGCGATAAATCTCATTGTTGAATGCGTGCTGGAAGAACAGTGACATGTCGTATGCCGACGTCATCTGTCCCGGAGCATCGAGACCAGTCGGGTTGACCACTCGCGTATCCGTCGCCCCCAACTTCTTTGCCAGGGCATTGACCTTCTCTGTGGTCTTATCCATGCCACCAAGTTCGCGAGCCAAGGCGTGGCCGGTGTCGTTGCCGGAGTTAAGCAACAGACCAGTCAGGAGCGTTTCTACCGAGTAGTTCACGTCCTCGACGATGCCGACACGAGAGCCCTCCATGTTCGCGTCCTCGAAGGTCGCCTTGACTGGGGTGTCGAGCTTCAAATTCTCGATTGCCTCCATCGCCAGCAGCACCTTAATAATCGATGCCGGACGGTAGCGGCCGTGCGGGTCCTTCGCCGCAAGGACATCGCCGGATTTCAAATCGAACACCGTCCATGCAGAGGCGGAGAGGTCCTTCGGAACGTCAAACCCCTCACCGCTGACAATGCCGCAGGCGGACATCTTGCTACCTCCAGCCAGCTTTTGAGGAACCGGAAGTGGAGCGGGAGATGTTTCGCCGGGAGCCGGAACCTCAGAGGAATCCACTGGTGCTGGTGGAAAGGTCTTGTAGGGGCAGCCCTCCGTGTCACGGATATCAGGTGCGGGACCGACAATCGGGGCGTCGTCGGTAAGCGAGGTGCTCTGCGCCATGGCTGCAGGGGCGGTGCTCGGCAGAAGCAGAGCGCTGGTAGCTAGCAGCGTAACGGCAGATGAGAAGCGGCGAGAGGGAAACATGATGAAATAAGGGTAGTAAAACGTCACCCGAAATGACGTATTCGTCGTGTGTGGATGGGGGAAAACGGGGGAGCGGAAGCCTTTGTACAAAGCAGAATTACGATTCACCGGCAGTGAAGTAGAAGCGGAGGGCACAATACCGATAGTCTGGCCATTATGACTAATTCTTTGCACAGTGATGCTCAGTCTCTGGACACACAGTCTTCGGCATCGAATCTCGATGAGATGCGCAAGGTTGTCGCCAGCCTGCCCAAGGTACTGCTTCACGATCACCTCGACGGCGGCCTGCGCCCGCAGACCGTTATCGACCTGGCCGCGGACTGCGGTTACACCGATCAGTTGCCCACCACCGACGTGGATGAACTGGAGAAGTGGTTCATTGACACCGGCAACTCTGGCTCGTTGCCGAGCTACCTAACCGCCTTCGCGCACACCTGCGCCGTCATGCAGACCGCTGAGTCGCTGACGCGCGTGGCGCGTGAGGCCGTCGAGGATCTGGCCGCCGACAACGTCGTCTACGCTGAGCTGCGCCTGGCTCCGGAAAACCATTTGGAAAAGGGCCTGGATATGCAGGCTGTCATCGACGCACTGGTCGAAGGCCTGGCGCAGGGTGAAGCCCATGCCGCCGCTGAGGGAAAGCACATCACCGCACGTCTGCTGGTCTGTGCGATGCGCCAGAATGACAATTCCAAGGAAGTCGCACAGCTGGTCATCGACAACTACGGGAAGAACTCCGACGGGTACGTTGTCGGTTTTGACATCGCTGGACCGGAAAACGGCTTCCCACCGGCTAACCATGCCGAAGCATTCACCATGCTGCGGGAAAACCTCATTCCGGTCACCATTCACGCAGGTGAAGACGCCGGTGTCGATTCGTTGCAGGACGCTGTCGTGCAAGGTGCTCGCCGCCTGGGTCACGGCGTGCGCATCTACGAGGACTTCGGTGCTTCCCTCGAGGGCATCGAATGCCAGGAGGTTGCCTCCGCTATTCGTGACCGCCAGATTCCGCTGGAAATCTGCCCGACCTCCAACGTTCAGACTGGTGTCTGTGACAGCGTTGCGGATCACCCGTTCTCGCTTCTCGACGATATGAGTTTCGCCTGCACGGTCAACACGGATAACCGTCTGATTGGTGCGACTTCCATGACCCGGGAGTGCATGGAGTTGGTGGAGAACTTCGGTTACGGCTACAGCGAGCTGTTCGAACTGACCTCGAATGCGCTAAACAATGCATTCGTGGATCTGCCGACCCGCGAGCACATCATGGACACCATTATTTACCCCGCTTACCTGCAGCTTATCGACAACAGCGACGAGGACATCGAAACTGATGTCAACGGTGCGGGTTTCGGTGCCGAAGATGAGCTGAACCTGACGCTGGACTAGCCAGCGCCGGCCAGCTTTGCTGGGAGGAGCTAGATCTTGGTCGTGAACCGAGCGGCCAAATCCTTCTCCAGCTGCCTCCAGCCCTCGGCCTCATCGTCGTAAGGCGGAACTGGCTCGGACATTTCTCCGGTGTCCAGCAGGAAGTTCAGCAGCCACTGCAGCTGCTGGTTGCCCGCCAGCACTTCGTTCACGGCATCATCGCCAGCCCAGTCAGCGGCGTCTGCGAGTAGCTCGTACGCGCGGGCGAGCTGGGCGGTGTCCACGGCGTTCGGGCCCTTTTCAATGTCCTCGGCCAGACCGGTAAACGAGTACTCATTGTCCTCGTGCACCACGGCCTCTAGCTCACCTGCGTTGGCGGCGGTGATGATCTCATCCCACGTCGTCAGCGCCGACATGTCGTGATGCTTGTGCTCCAGCAGCCAACGCACCATCGTGCGGGGTTGTGAGAACGTGTGAATCTCACCGGCGCTGCCCAGGAATAGCGGGCGACGCCCCATGTAACAACGCAAGGTGTAGAGCGTGCGGCCAGCGATGGAGATCTTGATCGGGTCGATGCCAGCGTTGGCCCACACCGTCTGATCGTACGGATCGCCGGCGGTCTCCTCTGCGGACTTCTTTTCCTCTTCGCGCTTCTTCTCCGCCGCTTCACGACGCTCACGCTCCGCGGCCTCCGCCTCCTTTAATGCGGCTGCAGCAGCGGTTTCAGACTCTTCATCGATGCTCGGAGTATTTGCGCCGATGGCGTCGATAGCGTCAATGCAATTGTCCCAGTTGGTCAAGATGACATTACCGATAGCCGACCACTGAGCGGCGCCACTGCCCTGGAAGTGATCAGCACCATTTTGCGTGGCAGCCAGGACAGAGTGAGAGGCGAACATCTGGTTGATCGGAGTGAGATCCGCGATCGCACCAATCGAGCGAGTGATGGCAAGAATGCGATCAGCGCGCGAAACATGGTCGTAGTCGGCCCGGCCGGCCAGAATCTCTGGCAGCCCAATCAGGTCATAGCGGTGGCGTGGCGCCGCGATGGCAGCTCCCGGTAGCTGCTGGTTGAAGTTGCGCCAGCTGGGGTGCTGCGTGAAGTCGTGAGGAGCATCCGACTGTAGGAAAGCCAGGAGCTTTGCCGCCGATGAGAACAAATAGATGTCATCACCGCGGCCGAGCAGAGCCTGCCACTCGGAGCCACCCTCACGCCAGCTTGGAGCCCACAACGTGTAAAAGGTGCCCGAGGTCAGCTCGAGTTCGATAGGAACGATGCCTTTCCTGGCCATAGTTTTCGTCGCAGCCCTTCTGCTTGTCGGTGATTATTAAAACTCAAAAATTGTCATACCTGCAGCGCCCCCACGGGTGGCAAGTTTGCGTATTCCTATCTTAGAAGTTTTACGACGCAGATACCCACCGCACTATCCGGTCGGACGGTAGAACCCCTTAAACGGCATGCCGATGTTGGTCGTACGCACGGGGTTTACCTGCACCGGATCGCCCGCTTCGACCATCTTTCCGTCACCGATAACCATGGCGACATGGCCGTCCCACACTGCAAGATCGCCAGGTAGCAGTTCATCCTGGCTCACCTGTCTGCCGACGGCCTGTGCTTCTGCCGTGCGGGGAATATCAACACCAGCTTGCCCGTAGGCCCAGTGCGTTAAACCTGAACAATCGAGCGCCTGCCCCGGAGTATTTCCGCCCCAACCATAGGGCGTTCCGACGGCACTGAGTGCAGCCTTCACCGCAGCTTGGGCCTCTGGTGTGGGCGCGCCAGCCCCCGCATCCGCAGGCACCGGTGCGCTGCCCGAATCGGACGACGCCTCCGAACCATCTGCAGCGTCGGTAGCGCTAGCCGAACCTGGGGTGTTCGTAGACGTAGAAGCGAGGGCGGCTTGAGTGATACCTGGGGCCTCCAACTGTGCCGAGTGAGGTGGGGTAGGGGTGTCCACCGCGGTACTCGCTTGCTGTATCAGCGACTGCACCAGAGGTCGCAGTTCTTGCTCGAGTTTCATGAGCCGCGCAATGGCCTGGGAGATCGCGGAACTGGCCGCTGAGGCTAGGCTGGCGCCGGTCGCGGCGAGACCAGCGGGCCCCGCAGCCGTCGCAGTCAACGAGCCCATGGCAGAACTGACAAAATCCATGGCAATCCGGGCCAAATCAGTGGCCGCTGACATTACTGCGGCCAGCCCCTTGGCAATGTCACTGTCAATGGTTCCGGCGCGAGTTTCCAAGTCGGCTGCCGCATTTGCAGCCCGTTTGAGACTTGTTCCCGCGGCCCCTGCTCCGGAACCAGCACCATCGCCCCAGTTGCGGTCAACGGAATCTGCCACTGAGCGCCAGGCAGTACTCGCGGCGGGGATTGCGGCCCCAGCAAGTCCTGCCAGTGCGGGTGCGATGGCAGGACTTAGCTGTTGTGCAATCGCGCTGGGGACCTCCGTAAGTAGATTGGTGGGAAGCATCACGCACCACCAATCCCGCGAGCTGCAACCGTTCCCATTTTCGGCGAGATGGACTGCAGCGCATATGCGCCGGCATCTTCAGCAGTGGACACCGCAGAGACAAGAGCGTTCAGTGCACGAGCAGCGCTGGTGCCGTACTCATTCAGCTCAGCCACATGCTCATGCTGGCGCTGTAGAGCAGTGGCTACAGCGTGACAGAAGGGCCCAGCAAACGGGACGTCGCCAAGCGAGAGCAGTGCGCTGATGCCCAAGTCAGCGCCGCTGACCTGCTGCGACAACGCGTCAAGGCGCGTGGCATCGGCAGAAATAAGCTCTGGCACCAGCGTAAAGACTGAGTCATTCCCGCTAGTGGCCGGAGAGAGAAACGATTGGCTGTGGGAACTGTGTGGTGATGGACGGGACAATGTTGACGGCCTCTCTAGGAAATTCGCGTGTGGTTCAACACTCAGTGCTGTGGCTGAACGGCTAGCGGGGTTCGGACGGCGGCTGAGCGGCAAGTGGTTTGGTAGTAAGCGGGCTTACGCAAATGGGGCGCAGTAAAAAGCCCTCGTATTGTTAGGCGCGAAAAAGGCCGATTCGGTTCCATCTTTTTTGGGAACGCGTTTTCAGAAACTTGCGATGCCGGCACCAGAGCAGCAAAAGCAAAGCAATGTATTTTGGAAGGCATGGAGATTACCGTTGTCAACCATCCCTTGGCACAGTCACGTTTGACCATTCTGCGCGACGCGCGCACTGATAACGCGGGCTTCCGTGCGGCACTCGCCGATCTGGGCGCAATGCTGATTTACGAGGCAAGCCGGGAGCTGCCCGTCGATAACTTCGATGTTCAGACCCCAATCACCACCGCGCCGGGTTACCGTCTGCAGGATCCGCCGATCATTGTTCCCGTCATTCGTGCGGGGCTTGGCATGATCGATCCGTCGCTGTCGATGATTCCGGATGCGCAGGTGGGCTTTATTGGCTTGGCTCGTAATGAGGAAACCCATGAGCCGGTGCCGTACCTCGAGGCGCTGCCGGAGGATCTGTCCGGTCGCACTGTCTTCCTGGTCGACCCAATGCTGGCAACCGGCGGTTCACTGCTGCATGCCCTGAAGCTGTTGGTGGATCGCGGAGCGGACAACATCACGGCCGTGTGCATCATTTCTGCACAGCAGGGTGTCGACGCCTTGAAGGAGTCCGGTTTCCCGGTGCGTCTTGTCACCACTGTGGTGGACCCGGATCTCAACGAGGATGCCTACATCGTGCCGGGTCTGGGAGATGCGGGCGACCGCCTCTACGGTCCCCGCAACATTGATCTTTAAATTGATCTCTTAGGCAGTTCCCCAGGCTTCTGCCGCGTACTTCTTGACGACCTCGTTGTCCTTGGTCACAAGAACTCCGTCGGGGGACATCTGGTACTTGTACGAGCCGTTTTGTGCAACAACGCGGTCGCCCTCATCGACGATGATGTCCATCGATCCGGAACCCTGTGGTGTATCCGAGCGGTAGTACTTCTCGCCGGAGCGCGTCTCACAAGCAGCAGCCTTAATTCCCTGTTCAGCGGCGATAACAGCAAAGGCGCGGTCACCGTTGTCGCAGCGTGCGGAGCTGCCCACGAAGCCCAGGCCGTCTAAGTCGGAGCGGCCAGTGCCGAAGTCCTGTCCCTCCGGAGCTGTTGTCGGCTCTGAGCTCGTCGTCGTGGATGGCGAAGACGTGGTGCTCGGCGTGCTTGACGACGAGGACGATGTCGAAGTGCTCGGCGTGCTTGACGACGTCTCGGAGGACTTCGACGTAGTTGTGGTCGTGGTGGTCGTCTTGCTCGTAGAAGTCGAACTCGTCGAGGACGGCGGTGTCGAACTGGGCGACGTCGGCTGCGAGGGGGAGGGAACCTCCGGACGCTGGGGCTCATCACTATTGTTCAGCGACAGGCCGATGGCGATGCCGATGACGACCACGAGTGCGGTGGCCACGATGATGATGGGGATGCTGAGAGACTTAGGTGTGCCATTGCCGGACATGCCTATTATCATCGCAGACTTCCTCAAAATGTGAAACATCTGATAATTGAAGAGGCCAAAGTTAAAGAAGTGACTCCTGGTCATGAGTACGTCTGGCGCCGACATTCAAGCGCTTGCCGGCCACTGCTGTCGCTGGCGCAGTCGTCGGTAGGCCTCTTGTTACGGCCTGTCGGTGGAGCGCTTACACTGGAGAGTTGTGATTGAGGAGTTTATTAAGCACTGGTGGGCCGAGCACGCGAACGAGATTCTCGAGTGGCGGCGGCATCTTCATGCGCACCCAGAGCTATCTCACATGGAGCACGCCACCACGGCTTTTGTGGAGGAGAAGCTGCGTGCTGCAGGGCTGAAACCAGTGCTGTTTCCCAACACCGGCCTGATGGTCGACATTGGTGAAGACGAACTCGCCGGTAGCGAAGCCGGAGGTGAACTCCCGGGACGTCTCGCTTTCCGCGGCGATATAGACGCGCTTCCAATTACAGAGACCACGGGGCTGGAGTTTGCCAGCACCAACGATGGCGTCATGCACGCCTGCGGGCATGATTTTCACACCACGATTACACTCGCGACGGCACTGGCTATGGCCGAGTACCACGAGAAGCACACGTTGCCGACGCCGCTGCGTTTCATTTTCCAACCGGCAGAGGAAGTCATGGTTGGCGGTGCGCCCGAAGTTATTGCCGCCGGTGCGCTCGATGGCGTTGAGCGTATTTTTGCCGTCCACTGTGAGCCGAAGTTACGTGTCGGTCACGTTGGCGTTCGAACAGGTGCCATCACCTCTGCAGCCGACACCCTGGAGATTCAGGTGCATGGTCCGGGCGGGCATACCTCCCGTCCGCAGATGACGGCCGATGTTGTTTATGCGCTGGGTAAATTGATTGTAGATTTGCCGGGCTTGCTGTCGCGACGCGTCGATCCTCGTACGGGCACCGTGCTGACGTTCGGCTCCGTTCACTCCGGGTACGCGCACAACGCGATTCCGTCGGAAGGCAGCGTCAGTGGCACCCTGCGCACCGCGGACATCAAGACCTGGCGCGACATCGATCCACTGGTGCGTGAACTGATTGAACAGGTCCTTGCTCCGACCGGCGCTGATTGCACCATCAACTACGAGCGTGGCGTGCCGCCTGTGCTTAACGACGAATACTGCACCGCCCTGATTGCGGAAGCAGTGCGACGAGTGGACGAGAATGCTGTCATTCAGGCCCCACAGTCGTCCGGTGGCGAGGACTTCGGTTGGTATCTCGAGCACGTCCCGGGCGCGATGGCCCGCTTGGGCTGCTGGTCCGGCCGCGGCGACAAGCACGATTTGCACCGAGATGACCTAATCGTGGACGAGCGTTGCCTGGGCGTTGGTGTGAAACTCTTCGCTGGCATTGTTGCTCGCTATGAGGACGGCGCGCAGTCAACCATGACTGTCCGTTAGACTATGGGGGCAAAGCGGGGAAAATGCCTCCCGCGGTAGTTACATTGTGATATCCACGGCAACTTTGGAGGATTTGTGGCACAGAGGATCGTAATCATTGGCGGCGGCCCAGCCGGCTACGAAGCAGCGCTGGTTGGCGCCAAGTACGGTGCTGAAGTCACTGTGGTTGAGGATGCCGGGATGGGCGGTTCTTCCGTCCTGTGGGATTGCGTTCCCTCTAAGGCCTTCATCGCGGCGACGGGCGTTCGTACCGATATGCGTCGTGCGGACGAGATGGGTCTGCGTCCGGACTTTTCCCAGCGCAAAATCGACTTCACTGCGGTCAACGAGCGCGTTAAGCGCCTGGCTCAGCAGCAGTCCGACGATGTTCGCGCGCAGATGGAGCGTGAGGGCATCAAGATGCTGCAGGGCCGCGGTCGCCTCGATGACCACGACCCGGGCCGTGTAACTCACTACGTCACCGTCGACTTGCTCGAGGGCGGCGAGGTCACTCTTGAAGCCGACCTGGTGCTGGTCAGCACCGGTGCGTCCCCGCGCATTCTGCCGGGTGCGATTCCTGATGGTGACCGTATTCTGACCTGGCGTCAGGTCTACGAACTGGAGGAGCTGCCGGAGCACCTCATTGTGGTCGGTTCCGGTGTGACTGGTGCTGAGTTCGTATCCTCGTTCACCGAGCTGGGTGTGAAGGTCACCATGGTCGCCTCGCGTGATCGCATCCTGCCGCACGAGGATGCCGACGCTGCAGATGCCCTGGAGGAAGTCCTACTGGAGCGCGGTGTGGACGTTGTTAAGAACGCCCGCTGTGATCTTGTCGAACGCACGGAGGACGGCGGCGTTCGCGTCGTCACTTCCGACGGCCGTGAGGTCTTCGGTTCCCACGCGTTGATGACCGTCGGTTCGATTCCTAACACCGCGGATATGGGACTGGAAGCCAGCGGCGTAAAACTGACTCCGTCTGGCCATATTCACGTTGACCGTGTTTCCCGTACCAACGTGCCGGGTATCTACGCTGCCGGTGACTGCACTGACTTGTTCCCGCTGGCTTCGGTTGCAGCTATGCAGGGCCGTATTGCGATGTACCACGCCCTCGGTGAAGGCGTATCTCCGATTCGCCTGCGCACTGTTTCATCGGCAGTGTTCACCCGCCCGGAGATTGCGACTGTCGGTGTTTCCCAGGCTCAGATTGAGTCCGGTGAGGTCTCCGCTCGCGTTGAGGTTTTCCCACTGGCAGGTAACCCGCGTGCGAAGATGCGCTCGCTGCGCCACGGTTTTGTCAAGCTGTTCTGCCGTAAGAACTCCGGCATGATTATCGGTGGTGTGGTGGTCGCTCCGACCGCCTCGGAGCTGATTCTGCCAATTGCGGTATGTGTTTCCAACCAGCTCACCGTCGATGACCTGGCAAGCTCCTTCTCTGTCTACCCGTCACTGTCTGGCTCGATTACTGAGGCTGCTCGTCAGCTGATGGCACACGACGATCTGGACTAATGCTGGTATCGCGACTGGCAACATGACCGGTCGTATTCATACATAAAAAGCCGAACCCCGGAAGTGGGGCTCGGCTTTTTAATTACTTAGCTTTTTAATTACTTGCTGGAGAGTTCAGCGTACTTAGCGGTGACTTCCTCAACCGACGGATTCGTGGCGTGCACGCCATCGGAGTACAGCACGGTCGGAACAACGCGGTTGCCATCATTGACGGACTCAACCCACTTCGAAATGTCGTCGTGCTTTTCGACATCCCAGGCCTCAAACGGAGTGCCGTTTTCCTTCAGGCCAGCAATAAGGTTCTGGCAGAAAGGACACCAGGCTGCAGCGTAAATGGTCACGTGTTCGGTGGTCTGTGGAGTCTTCACATCAGTCATACTTAGGTCAACGCGCGGACCAAGGCCGATATTCCATTGCGCAATACGTTCGCCGGGCAGTAGTCCCGCCTCAGAGCCTTGCGAGACAGGCTTCCAAGCGCTAATCCTCTAGTCGCCGCCACGTGCAGAAGCGGTAGCGTAGGCCGGTTGTTGACGTCTGCCACGGGCCATCCTCGACGCGAACCCAGTCGTAGAGGTCGGGAGCCATGACCGGTACTGGGACGTTGACATCAGTATCAATGTCAGTGACCACGCATTCGTCGGCAAGCGAAAGTGCATCGCGATAGACACGCCCGCCTCCGATAATCCAAGCCGCGGGCGCGTCGGCGACGGCGGCGAGCGCGGCTTCGAGGCTGGTTGCGGACTCGGCGCCGGGGAAATCGGACACGGAGCGTGAAAGGACGATGTTTCGACGACCGGGGAGTGGTCGGAACTTGGGATTCAGCGAGTCCCACGTGCGACGCCCCATGATGACCGGTGCGCCCATCGTTGTTGTTTTGAAATGCTGAAGATCTTCAGGCAGATGCCAGGGCATAGTCGCACCGTCGCCGATAATGCCGGCCCGAGACTGCGCCCAAATCATCCCTACAAATGGGGGCCTTGCGCTGGTGGAAGCGGTGGACTCGTTCATGTCGACACTCACCTTTCGCTGACTTAGACAGCCACCTGACCGCGAATCAGAGGATGCGGGTCGTAGCCGATGACCTCAATGTCCTCGTAAGCGTAGTCGAAAATGCTGTCGGCCTTCTGAAGCTTCAGCGTGGGGTAGGGGCGTGGCTCACGGGAGACCTGCAGTTCGCACTGTTCAATGTGGTTGTCGTAGATGTGGCAATCGCCACCGGTCCAGATGAACTCACCAACATCCAAGCCCACCTGCTGCGCCATCATGTGCGTCAACAGTGCATAGGAAGTGATGTTAAATGGCACGCCTAGGAACATGTCCGCGCTGCGCTGGTAGAGCTGGCAGCTGAGCTTGCCATCTGCGACGTAGAACTGGAACAGCAGATGGCACGGCGGCAGCGCCATATTGGAAATCTCGGAGACATTCCAGGCGCTGACAATGTTGCGGCGGCTATCCGGGTTGGACTTCAGAGTCTCCAGCGCTTGTGCGATCTGATCGATGTGGTGCCCATCTGGAGTGGGCCAAGAGCGCCACTGCACGCCATAGACCGGACCGAGGTCGCCGTTGTCGTCTGCCCACTCGTCCCAAATAGTCACCCCATGATCCTGGAGCCACCGGACGTTTGAATCGCCGCGGAGGAACCACAACAGCTCGTACACGATGGACTTCAGGTGCACCTTCTTAGTGGTGATCAGTGGGAAGCCCTCGCTCAGATCAAAGCGCAGCTGGCGGCCGAACACTGAGCGAGTGCCCGTGCCAGTGCGGTCTGATTTAGCTGCTCCGTCAGCGAGAATTTCGCGTAGCAAATCCTCGTACGGAGTCTTAATGCCCTGATGAGCCTGTGTCGTGATGTCAGTGGAGTCGGTCATAGCCGCCCTAGCTTACCTACTTCTGCTCTTGATCCTTGAATTCCTTCACCAGTGCCAGAATCTCCTCCGACAGGTCCGGTCGGCAGAACAGCATATCCGGCAGGAAAGTATCGACATTATTGTAGGTCGGCGCGGAGCCGTCTAGGCGGCTGACAAAAAGCCCTGCGGACTTAGCGACACCAACCGGCGCTGCCGAGTCCCACTCGTACTGACCACCGTCGTGGATGTAGGCGTCGTAGTCACCGAGCAGCACGTGCATTGCCTTCGCACCAGCGGAGCCCATCTCCACCAGCTCCATGCCTAGCTTGTCAGCGACGTACTTCGCCACAGCCGGTGGGCGAGTACGCGATACGACAATCTTGCCCGCACGCGGCCCCTGCACAGCCTTGGCCTCACCCGTGTGGAAAACCTGGCCGTGATCCGGCAGACCAACAGCAGCGTGGGTCGGCTGACCGTCCTCTACTAGAGCGACATGAACTGCCCAGTCCTGGCGCCCCGAAGCGAACTCACGCGTGCCATCGAGTGGGTCAATAATCCACACCCGCTTTGAGTCCAGGCGCTCACGGTTATCCGCGGCTTCCTCCGACAGCAGTCCGTCGTCCGGACGGTGCTGCTCTAGTACGCGGGCAATCCACTCCTGTGCCAGTGCGTCGCCGGCATCTCCCAGAATGCGGCCACGCAGCAGGCCTACGTTGCGGACACCCTTGAGAATTTCACTGGCGCCCACGGCAAGTCGATAGGCAAGAACATCATCTTCAATGTAGGCAGACATGACTTAGATACTATTCGCTTTTTCCCGACCCCGCTTTACGACGGGATGCCGCGCCCCATCCTCACCGCAACCGAGTGGCCATATAAATAACAAAAGTCCGCCCGCAGCGAGAATCAGTTCAAGCCGAAGGCGGACTCTTAGCTATCTAGGCCAATTGGCTAAAAGACGTTAGCGCTTGTCGCGGTACCACGTCAGCAGCGCATCGGTAGAAGCGTCGCCAGAATTAGGCGCCACTTCACCGGTAACTGCAGGCAACAGGTCGCCAGCCTGCTGCTTGCCCAGCTCGACGCCCCACTGGTCGAAGGAGTTCAGGCCCCAAACAATGCCCTCGACGAAGGTGATGTGCTCGTAGAGTGCAATCAGCGCACCGACAGCGTCCGGGGTCAGTTCCTCGGCCATGATGGTCGTGGTCGGACGGTTACCTGGCATGACCTTGTGCTCTACGAGTTCCTCGGCAACGCCCTCTGCGCGAATTTCTTCTGCGGTCTTACCGAAGGCCAGCACCTTGGTCTGTGCGAAGAAGTTACTCATCAGTAGGTCGTGCATAGAACCTTCGCCGGAAGCCGTCGGCAGATCCTGGCGTGGACGGGCAAAGCCGATGAAGTCAGCCGGAACTAGGCGAGTTCCCTGGTGAAGGAGCTGGAAGAAAGCGTGCTGGCCGTTCGTTCCCGGCTCACCCCAGAAGATTTCTCCGGTGTTGTAGTCCACCCTCTTGCCGTCGGTACGCACGGACTTACCGTTCGATTCCATGGTGAGCTGCTGAAGGTACGCCGGGAAGCGAGAGAGATCTTCAGAGTAGGGCAGCACGGCATGCGACTGAGCGTCGAGGAAGTTTGAGTACCAGACATTCAGCATGCCCATCAGTACCGGCACGTTCTGCTCCAGCGGAGCGTTGAGGAAGTGCTCATCCATTGCGCGGAAGCCCTGCAGGAAGCGCATGAAGTCCATCGGACCAACGACGGCCATGATGGACAGGCCGATGGCGGAGTCGACGGAGTAGCGGCCGCCGACCCAGTCCCAGAAGCCAAACATGTTCTCAGTGTCGATGCCGAATTCGGCGACCTTTTCGGCATTCGTGGAAACGGCGACGAAGTGCTTGGCGACGGCATCTTCGCTACCCAGCTGCTGGATAAGCCAGCGGCGAGCTGCGTGAGCGTTGGAGAGCGTCTCCTGCGTGGTGAAGGTCTTGGAAGCGACGATAAACAGCGTGGACTCCGGATCGACCTCATCCAGAACCGCATGTAGATCAGATGGGTCAACGTTAGAGACAAAGCGGGCATCAATGCCGGCAGTGGCGTAGGTGCGCAGCGCCTTGGTCACCATTGCCGGGCCCAAGTCGGAGCCACCGATGCCGATGTTGACCACAGTCTTAATAGTGTGACCCGTGTATCCCAGCCAGTCTCCACTGCGGAGGCTGCGAGCAAAGTCGCGCATGCGGCCGAGCACCTCATGCACGTCGGCAGCAACATCCTGGTCGCCGACGGTCAGATTTTCCTCTGCTGGCAGGCGCAGCGCTGTGTGCAGCACGGAGCGGTTTTCAGTGGTGTTGATCTTGTCACCGCGGAACATCTTCTCGCGTGCTTCTTCGATGCCAGCGGCGCGAGCGAGCTCAACCAGCTCGGCAAAACCGTCGAGGCACATCAAGTTCTTGGAAAGGTCAACGTGGAGAGTGCCCGCATCGAAAGTCAGCTTCTCAGCGCGGCTATCTTCATTCGCGAAAAGCTCACGCAGCGAGGTGGCGCGAACATTGTCCACGCGCTTAGCCAGCTGAGCCCACTGCTCGGTTCCAGTGATATCTACAGTCATTCCTGCTCCCAGGTAATTTTTGACGAAATGCACTTTATACATCCCCAGACTAGTTGCGTTTTGGCGCTCTCGCCGGGCGGCTGGATTCGACCAGGCGTGACCACAATCTGCCAGCAACTCGAGTCCGCTGTGCTTATGCGTCGCCCCATCCGCCACCTACGAGCCCCTAGCCCGCTTCAGCAAAGACACCTACCCTGGAAAATATGACTGATTTCACTCCCGATTACGACAACATCCTCAAAGACGTCCCCACGGGTCTTCTGCTCGGCGGTGAGTTCCGTCCTGCGTCGAATGGCGAGACCTTCGATGTAATTAATCCCGCCACAGATAATCCGCTGGTCAAGGTCGCTTCTGCCACTGAAGAGGACGCGAAGCGGGCGCTTGACGACGCCGTCGCCGCCCAGAAGGAGTGGAAGGCAACCCCGCCCCGCAAGCGCAGCGAGATTCTCTACCGCGCATTTGAACTCATCCGTCGGGATGCAGACAAGTTGGCCCAGCTGCAGTCCCTGGAGATGGGCCGTGCGCTGCCGGATTCCAAGGCCGAGGTCGGCTACGGTGGCGAGTTTTTCCGTTGGTTCGCTGAGGAGGCTGTGCGTATCTCCGGCGATTACCGAATTTCTCCGAGCGGAACCTCGCGCGTCGCGGTGATTAAGCAGCCGGTCGGCCCGGTTTTGGCTATTACGCCGTGGAATTTCCCGCTGGCTATGGGTGCCCGCAAGATCGCCCCGGCACTCGCCGCCGGCTGCCCGGTCATTATTAAGCCCGCGTCCAAAACTCCGCTGACCATGCTCTACCTGGGCAAACTGCTTATCGAGGCCGGTGTCCCCGCAGGCGTGATCTCCGCGCTGCCAACAGGACACTCAGCCAACGTTTCGGCCCTGCTTTCCGATGACCGCCTGCGCAAGTTCACCTTCACCGGTTCCACCGAAGTTGGCCAGATGCTCGCTGCGAAGGCCGCGGAAACCTCGATGAAAGTCTCCCTTGAACTCGGCGGAAATGCTCCGTTTGTCATTCTCTCTGATGGCGATGTCGAAAAGGCTGTGCAGGCAGTCAGTGACGCCAAGCTCCGCAATGGCGGCCAGGTGTGTATCGCCCCGAATCGCTTTATTGTTCATGAATCCAAGAAGGATGCGTTCGTCGAGGGCGTCGTCAAGCGTTTTGCGGAACTGAAGTTGGGCGAGGGCACCGACCCTGCGACGGACCTTGGGCCACTCGCGCTGCGCGATCAACAGGAAAAGGTTCGTGATCTGGTTGATGATGCGATCAAGCGCGGTGCGAAGGTCGAGTGCGGCGGCAAGATTCCAGATCTCGGCGGCGCGCTTTCCGACGGCTACTTCTTCGAGCCCACAGTTCTGACCGATGTGCCCGAGGATGCGGATATTGTCCGCGAAGAGATTTTCGGTCCAGTGGTTGCGGTGACAACCTTCACAGACGACGACCGTGCGATTGAGCAGGCAAATGACACCATCTTTGGCCTGGCTGCGTATGTGTTCAGTGAGAACCTGACCAAGGCGCTTAGTGCGGCAGAGGCGCTGGAGTCCGGCATGGTTGCGGTCAATAAGGGATCGCTGTCGGACCCGTCGGCGCCGTTCGGTGGTGTCAAGCAGTCCGGCCTTGGCCGCGAGGGTGGCTTCACCGGTATCGATGAGTTCCTAGAGGAAAAGCTGATTTCCCTGGAAGGCTAGACGGGCGAGTAGCTGGCGAGGGTTAGCCCAGGCGACCGCGTCCCATGCGCAGCAGCGCCGACGCGATCGCCGGGCCCTCTGGGCCAAGTGCGTCGCGGAACTCGTTGATGATCTGCACCTCTCGGCCGTGCACGAGACGTGTGCCGCCAGATCCCAGGCGGGTTTTGCCGACGGCCTTACTGATTGCGGTGCGGCGTTGAATGGCATCGATAATCAGCCCGTCAAGGCGGTTGATTTCCTTGCGGTACTGTTCGATCTCCGCGGAGCTCAACGGGTCATCGGTGCCGGTGGGGGTGCGGACTTCAAAAGGGGATACTGCCGCAGCTTGCTGGCTGTGCTCAGCGCCGTCGGTGTTATCGGTGTGTGCGGCGGGAGTGTCCGCAGGGTTTTCGCTCATAGTTCTTATTGTGCCAAAGGATTCGAACAGTCCAATCCGGGGGCTCGGCTACTGTAGTAGCCATCATGGGAAATGAAACTGGAATGCTGTTCGGGTCCTTCAATGCTGACGATGGCCGCAGTGGCGATAGCCATGCTGGTTCGAACCACGGTGAGTCGGGCGGTGCTACGCCTGGCCGCGGTGGTTTCGGCCACTTCGCCGGCGCTGGTAGCAATAGCGCGCCGAGTGGCGCTGCCAGCTTTGGCGGCGGTTTTGGCGGCGGCTTCGAGCCCAGTTTTGATTCAGAGTCGCTGCTAGAGGGGCTTAATCCGCAGCAGCGCCAAGCAGTGGAGCACATTGGTTCACCACTGTTGATTGTGGCTGGAGCTGGTTCGGGAAAGACGTCTGTGCTGACGCGCAGGATTGCATACCTAATCGGTGCGCGTGGAGTGCTGCCAAGCCAAATTTTGGCTATTACCTTTACCAATAAGGCCGCTGCCGAGATGCGCGAGCGTGTGGCCGGTCTGGTCGGTGACCAGGCGCAGCGTATGTGGGTGTCCACGTTCCACTCCATGTGTGTGCGCATCCTGCGCATGCAGCATGCGCTAGTACCGGGGCTTAATTCCAATTTCTCTATTTATGATTCGGACGACTCCCGGCGTTTGCTGTCCATGATTGCTAAGGACATGGACATGGATGCCAAGAAGTTCACCGGCCGCGTGCTCTCGTCGCGTATCTCCAATCTCAAGAATGAGTTGATTGACCCGGAGAAGGCCATCGCGGATGCCTCGACGACGCGCAATCCTTTTGATGACGTCGTTGCACGGGTTTACCTGGAGTACCAGACCAGGCTGCGGGCGGCTAATGCCGTGGATTTTGACGATCTAATCGGTGAGGTCGTTCGGATCTTCACCAGTCACCCGCAGGTTGCAGAGTATTACCGTCGCCGCTTCCGGCATGTGTTGGTGGACGAGTACCAGGACACCAACCATGCGCAGTATGTTTTGGTCTCGACGCTCGTCGGCAAGCCCGGTGGAGATGTGCCTCCGAGTGAGCTGTGTGTGGTGGGCGATTCGGACCAGTCCATTTATGCCTTCCGTGGTGCGACTATTCGCAATATTGAGGAGTTTGAGAAGGACTATCCGGAGGCCACGTCGATTCTGCTGGAGCAAAACTATCGCTCGACGCAGACGATTCTGTCGGCGGCCAATGCGTTGATTGCGCGCAATGAGAATCGCCGGGAGAAGAAGCTGTGGACCGATCTCGGTGAGGGCGGCAAGATCAAGGGCTACGTAGCGGACAATGAGCACGATGAGGCTCGGTTTATCGCTAACGAGATTGAGCAATTGGTCGATTACGGGCCGCACTCGTACTCGGATGTGGCGATTTTCTACCGCACCAATAATTCCTCCCGTGCTCTAGAGGATGTCTTCATTCGTATGGGCGTGCCGTACACGGTGGTTGGTGGCACCAGGTTTTATGAGCGTAAGGAAGTACGCGATATTGTCGCCTACCTGCGCGTTATTGAGAACTTCGACGATGATGTTTCGCTGCGTCGCATTATCAATACGCCGCGGCGTGGAATCGGTGACCGTGCGGTGGCGCATGTGTCGCTCTATGCCGAAGACGAGCGGTGCTCGTTTGGCACGGCGCTGCGTGCCGTAGCTGAGGGCAAGGTTCCGGCGGTGGCGGCGCGGAGTCGAAACGCGATGGCGGCGTTCGTCGAGATGATTGATGCTCTGGCGGCGGATATGGCATCCGGTGAACTGGCCGATATCGGTGACTTGGTCAACGCGATTATTGACCGCAGTGGATACAAGTCGGAGCTCGAGCGCTCCAATGATCCGCAAGATGCCACGCGCCTGGACAACCTCAATGAGCTCGTCAGCGTTGCGCGGGAGTTCTCTGCAGAGGCGCGGATGATGTCGTCGGTGGATATTAGCGCTGATGTAAATGAAGGCTCTGGCGCTGCAGCTGATGCTGAAAGCGGTGCTGATACCAGTGGCGAGTCCGAGGTGGAATCTGAGATCGCGAATGACCTCGCGCGTGATTTCACGGCCGACTTCGACAACGATGGGGAAGCAGAGCCGGGAAGTCTGCAGGCATTCCTCGAGCGAGTTTCTCTGGTGGCGGATGCGGACCAGATTCCGGATGACGACACCGGTGTAGTGACGTTGATGACGCTACATACGGCCAAGGGCCTGGAGTTTCCGGTGGTATTTCTCATCGGCTGGGAAGACGGACTGTTCCCGCACCTGCGCGCCCTGGGCGATCCGAAGGAGCTGGC
This sequence comes from Corynebacterium sp. HMSC073B01, assembly GCF_001838255.1. Classification (NCBI taxonomy): domain Bacteria; kingdom Bacillati; phylum Actinomycetota; class Actinomycetes; order Mycobacteriales; family Corynebacteriaceae; genus Corynebacterium; species Corynebacterium sp. HMSC073B01. The sequence continues at coordinate 56,609 of NZ_KV836148.1, forward strand.
CGAAGAACGACGTCTGGCCTATGTAGGTATTACCCGTGCGCGCAAGCAGCTGTATCTCACGCGAGCTGTGACTCGCTCCTCATGGGGTTCGCCGCAGAATAATCCGCCCTCACGTTTCCTGGGGGAAGTCCCAAGCGACCTGATTGATTGGCTGCGCGAGGCTCCGGCTCGCAGCTGGGGCGCCGGTTCTGGTGGTTTTGGTTCTGGTGGCTACGGCGCGGGCAGCGCGTTTGGTCGTGGCCATGGTGCCTCGTCGGGCTTCGGTTCCAGCTCGGGCTTCGGCTCTGGTGGATCCTCTAACTCTGGTGCGTCATCCCGAAAGAAGAATCAGGTCTTGCACCTAGAGCCCGGTGACAAGGTTGTTCACGACAAGTACGGCTTAGGCACTGTGCTTGAGGTCCAAGGGGCCGCGCCCCGGGCAACTGCGATGATTGACTTTGGATCCGCAGGTAAGGTCCGCATGATGCTTATCGGCGGCGTGCCCATGGAGAAGTTGTAAAAGAACAACCACCGCCCGACTGGCCGTCCCTACCCGCGGCCGTGCACGTGCCACTATCGCGTGGAGGCTACTTAGGCTTCTTCGCTGTCACCCAGCAGTTGATGGTGGCATCTTGTACTTCGGTGCCGTTGGCATCGGTCAGCACGATGTGGACGGGAAAATCTACCCCACCAGTCTCCGGTGCGATGGTGGAGAAGTCCGGCAACTCAGCCTTGGCCACAGCCGTCAGGCCACCAACGGAGATGCGCTTGTAGTTCGTCGTCATGCCCTTTGGAACCCAGCGATGCGTTGTCGGTACGCTGGCCTCACAGAGCATGCCCATCGCGAATTCAGCGAGGTTACACGCAGCAATCGCATGCACGGACTTAATGTGATTACGCACGCCCCACCAAGCGGGCATGCGCGCTACCGCCAGTCCAGGCTGCATCGTCTCTAGCTTGGGACAGATTGTGCGGAAATATGGCGCCGTCAATGCGGCGGTTAAGGAAAATAGACGCTTGCCGACGACTGGAGTCGCAGCCAACTTCTTCCACATGCGGAATGTTTGAGTCTCTGCCATGTGTCAAGAGTAAAGCCCCAGTACCGGCGGCGATGCCGGTTTCTGAAAAATTTAATCAGGGGAGGCTTGCAGCCGCGGTCAAACAGGGGCCGGTGCACAGGTAGGGCCTTCGCAGAGCGGCCAGGCTTGCTCGTACCTGTGCCGATACCTGATTAGTTCAGGTTCAGACCACGCTGGATGAACCAGGTCACCGGGTCGACCGGAGTGGTGCCATCCGGGTGGATCTCGAAGTGGAGGTGCGTACCGGTGGAGAAGCCGCGGTTGCCCATACCGGCGATGACCTGACCAGCTCGGACAGCTTCTCCGACAGCAACGTAGATGGACTCGATGTGGCCGTAGACGGAAACAGAGCCGTCGTCATGGCGAACGCGAATCCACTGGCCGTAGCCCTGAGCCGGGCCTGCATCGATAACAGTGCCGTCCATGACGGACATGATTGGGGTGTTGGTGACGTTAGCCAGGTCGACACCGTAGTGGAAGGTTCCCCAGCGTGAGCCGAACGGTGAGGTCAGCAGCCCCACGGTCGGGATGGAGAGTTTCGGAGCGCGGGCAGCCTGGTCGCGAGCAACGCGCTCCTGGTTGTACTGCAACGCCGTAGCGAGGTGGTCGCTGAGGTTAGTGCTCGGATTGAAGGAGCTGGAGGCCAGCACCATCGGAGCGTTGTTCTTCGGCTGAGCAGCGCGGGTCTGAGTCGAAGCTGAGTTCTCCGGAGCCTTATTCTCGGTCTCAGCTGCGTGGGCGACCGCGTTGGAGGAAGCGATCGTCGATGCGGACAGTGCGACCAGTGCTGCGCGAGAAGTTGCGGAAACCTCTACCTTGCGGTGCTTTCCGCCTCCGCGACGAGCATTGAAAAACGTCACTTCAATCTCCCTGCCAACGAAACTCTTTGTAACCCAACTGTTATCTAACTTCTGCGATAATAACGGTTCGATATAGGGCAAGCAACTTGTTTTTAGAGAACTTGTTCGCTGATTCGTCAGTTTCAGTTCAATAGGGCCGTGCTGTGGCCGTGGGGCTGTTGTCTTGTATCACGGATCCGGTGAAGCGCAACCGGTGTGTTGCCAGGGGATTTATGGCGGATGCCCCTTAATCGAGGGGCTGGGTAGGGGGATCGGCAAGTAGTTTCCGGGTGAACTAAGGGTGTGGTCGCGGGGGTGGCAAAAAGTAACCCATCGGCGTTGACAAATGGAAACCAAAGGTGAAGCCACTTTGGGGGGGGGAGGGGGCAAAAGGAGATCGGACTCAACGGATACCGTCCGTCCTGGGATCCGTACCTTCAAATTAGACTCTGCAATGCCTAAACAAAGAGGCGTTGTATGTATGGCACTATATGGCCATGGCTGTGACGCACCCTTGCGTGGCACCCTATCTATATAGGTGGGCAATCAGCTGTCAATGATTAGACGCGGGAAGGACGATGTCACTGTGAAAGGCGCGGATTCGCGGAGAGGTTCCTCCGGTAGCGATCGAAATCGGCGAAGCCGCACCGGTGCCGGTGGCAGCGGCGGGGGTTCCCGTAGCGTCCGCAGCGAGCGCACTGCCCGCGCATGGCAGAATACGCAGGCCGGTCAGACTGGCGGTGCGCGCAGCGTCGGTGCCGACAGCAATCGAGCCGCCACGACGAAGATGAAGGCGGGGGCCTCCGGGACGTCGTCACGCATGGGGCGGTTCTCGGGTTTCCGTCGCCTCATTAACTCGCCTCGTGCGCGCCGGTTTGGGCTGTCTGTTGCCGGTTCTTACGGCGTCGTATTGCTGTTCATCATCTCGGTAGCTCTGATTGGCGTCATCGTGAGCGGCGCTGGAATGTCTCCGTTTCCAGCGAGTATCGCATCGATGTGGATGATCTTTAACCTCGCACCGTTCCGCTTTAACGGCACGACGCTGGGGCTCACACCAGCACTGCCTGCGGTGCTGATGGTGTTGTTCATCGCCTGGCGTGTACGCCGCGAAGTTGCTGACCGCATCAGCATCAAGGACGTGCGCGCGCTGGTCGGCGCGTATCTGGGTACGCCCATTGTGCTCACCATCATCGCGTGGCTCATGCTTTACGACGCGTCGAAGGTGTTTCCCCGCATTCAAACCCCCAGTTTCGGCCTTGCGATTGCAGCCGCGCTGCTCGTAAATCTCGTGGCCTTGGTACTGGGAATGGGGCAGCGGTTGCTGCGCGCACTACTGCTGCGCCGGAAGCTGCCGGAGTGGTTGCTCGCGTCGGCGCGACTGGCGGGCAGCTACGTGGCATGGCTGTGGCTGGTCGGTGTTGTGGTGACCCTCGTTTCGCTGATTTGGCATCGAGGACTGCTGGCCGAGACATTTGCAATCACGGATACGGCTGGTGAAAGTGTTGCGGTCAGCGGTCTCTCGCTGCTGTACCTGCCAAATGTGGCCTTCGGTGCTGTCGGTGTGCTGGTAGGCGGAAAATCGACCTTTGGGCCTGCGGAGGCTGGGCTGTTCGCAGTGCACCCGGCTCAGCTACCACCCCTGCCGATTCTGGCTGCCATGCCTCAGTCGCTGGCGCACTGGGCTTTCGGAGTGCTGATTGTGCTACCGCCAGCCGTTGCAGCTTGGCGTGTCGTGGCATTCCTGAAGAAATCTGCACCGAAGCAGCCCTACCTGGTCGTCGTTCTCGCTGCCGTGTGGTCGATCATGTTCCTAATGGGGCTGGCTTGGCTGCTCGGCGGTGAGGTTGGCATCTTTGGGTGGACCGGTGCCTCCTGGTGGCTGACTGGCCTGCTCGGCTCGATGTGGCTGGTTGTTCCGGGGGCCATCGTGGTGGTTGCGATGACCGGTGTGCCGTCACTTGGTAGGGACAAGGGTGTCTCGGAAGTGGCCGCTGAGAAGTTCCCGCCGAAGCCTGCAGAAGATGGGGACGGTCACGCTGAGGCTGAGGATGCCGGCGACGCCGATAAGTCCGACAATGACGGGGACAGCTCGGAGGAGTCAGAGGAGTCGGAGGAGATTGTCGACGGGGAAGTCGTAGCGACCTCCGAAGATGAAGCGACCTCCGAAGACGAAGCCGAGTCCGACACAGAGGGGGAATCAGAGTCCGGTGCTGAGTCTGAAGACACTTCAGAAGGCGCTGAGGAATCAGACGACTCTGAAGAGGATTCGGAAAGCGCCGCAGGCGGAGAAGAACCGAGCGAAGTAGATGCGACCGACGAGGACGAATCCGATGAGGACACCGAAGACTCGGAGGAGGGCGGCGACGGGGAACCGTCGTCAAGCCAAAAGAGCTAAGCCAACTTAGGGGGAGCGGAATTTGGGGTCTCTGTCGGGCTGGGTAAGCTAAACGCCGTGACTGAAGCACAGCCCGTCGCAGAAATTTCGCACAATAATTCCTCCAGCAAGCAGCTCCGCATCGTAGTCCTGGCCTCTGGCCTGGGCTCCCTTTTGCAGTCGATGCTGGAACTGCTCGACGCTGAAAAGGTTCAGATTGTCGCGGTTGGTTCGGACAAGGATTGTCCGGCGCTGGAGAGGGCTCAAAACCTCAATATCCCAACTTTTCAGGTGCCTTTCGATGCTGAGGCAAAGAAGGACCGAGAAGGTTGGGATATTCGTGTTTTAGAGGCCGTGAACAGTTTTTCGCCGGATATCGTTGTCTCGGCGGGTTTCATGCGCATTCTGGGGCCTTCCTTTGTAGAGGCCTACAGCAATCGCATCATTAATACGCACCCAGCGCTGCTGCCGTCCTTCCCAGGGGCGCGTGCGGTACCGGATGCACTTGACTATGGGGTGAAGGTCACCGGCACGACCGTGCATATCGTTGATAATGGAGTGGACACCGGGCCGATTCTGGCGCAGCAGCCAGTGGCCGTCGAGGACGACGACACGGTGGAGACCCTGCACGAACGAATCAAGGTTGTCGAACGCCGACTCCTGGTTGATGTATTGCACTCGATTGCCGATCACGGAATTGAGCGTGACGGACGAAAGGCTTATCTGAAATGACCAACGACAACACGCAGCGTAAACCAATCAAGCGCGCTCTGATTAGCGTCTACGACAAGACTGGGCTCGAGGAGCTGGCTCGTGACCTGCACGAGGCTGGCGTGGAAATCGTTTCCACCGGTTCCACGGCTGGCAAGATTGCTGCAGCTGGCGTGCCGGTGACCCCGGTTGAGGATCTCACTGGTTTCCCGGAGTGTCTCGAGGGCCGTGTGAAGACGCTGCACCCGCGTGTTCACGCCGGCATTCTGGCTGATACTCGCAAGGAAGACCACCTGGCTCAGCTGAAGGAGCTCGGCGTGGAGGCTTTCCAGCTCGTTGTCGTTAACCTGTACCCGTTCCGTGAGACCGTTGCCTCGGGCGCTTCCTACGACGAGTGCGTGGAGCAGATTGACATCGGAGGCCCGTCGATGGTTCGCGCTGCGGCGAAGAACCACCCGTCGGTCGCTATCGTGGTCGACCCGGCTCGCTACGGCGATGTCGCTACCGCCGTGAAGGAAGGCGGCTTCACCCTGGAGCAGCGCCGTGAGTTCGCTCGTGACGCATTCCTGCACACCGCCGATTACGACGCAGCTGTGTCCAACTGGTTTGTTGAGCAGCTCGGTGGCGCTGAGGGGGCCGCCCCGACTCCGCTCCGCTACGGCGAGAACTCTCATCAGTCGGCAACTCTGACCCGCATTGGTACCAAGGGGCTGGCTAACGCCAAGCAGCTGAACGGCAAGGAGATGTCGTACAACAACTACCAGGATGCCGACGCCGCATGGCGTGCCGCCTGGGATCATGAGCGTCCGTGTGTGGCAATCATCAAGCACGCTAACCCGTGCGGTATCGCAGTTTCGGATGAGTCCATCGCCGCAGCTCACCGCGCAGCTCACGCATGTGACCCGATGTCCGCATTCGGTGGTGTCATCGCCGTCAACCGCGAGGTCTCCGTTGAGATGGCCGAGCAGGTCAAGGACATCTTCACCGAGGTTATTGTCGCTCCGTCCTACGAAGACGGTGCCGTTGAGGTACTGAAGGCCAAGAAGAACCTGCGCATTCTCGTCGCCGAGTACGAAGCACCGACCGCAGAGAACAAGTTCATCTCAGGCGGCCTGCTCACCCAGGAGCCGGATACTTACCAGGCAGAGGGCGATAAGCCGGAGAACTGGGAGCTGGCCACCGGCGAGGCATTGAACGCCGAAGAGCTGGCCGAGCTCGAATTCGCATGGCGCTCCGTCCGCGCTGTGAAGTCCAACGCCATTCTGCTGTCCAAGAACAACGCCACCGTCGGCGTCGGCATGGGCCAGGTCAACCGTGTGGACTCCGCAAAGCTCGCCGTTGAGCGCGCAAATACGCTTGCCGACGGAGAAAACCGTACCCAGGGGGCCTACGCTGCGTCCGATGCCTTCTTCCCGTTCGCAGACGGCCTGCAGGTCCTGATTGATGCCGGTGTGAAGGCAGTTGTCCAGCCAGGTGGCTCTATCCGTGACGAAGAGGTCATCGCTGCTGCCAAGGAAGCTGGCGTCACTATGTACATGACTGGTACTCGCCACTTCTTCCACTAATTCCTTATTGGGTTAAGGGCTAACCGCCGAGGTGCTAACTGTCACCTCGGCGGTTTTCTCTAATCGGAAGTGAGCGGAGATAGAGCCGAGGATGCGTGTCTGTTGTCGAGCCGTGGTCTATGTGAACACTCGCTGAGGGCTGGCGCTGGTGAGAATTATGCAGACGAAATGGCTTCAATGCGTTTAACATAAGGGCTTATGTCACGTAGAACCGAAGCGCGACGGCGTCGAGAAGCAGAGATTCTCTCCGCTGCTGCTGCGATCCTGGCCGACCGGGGGTTTCATCAGACTCGGTTGGAGGATGTTGGCTCCGCCGTCGGCATTTCTGGCCCAGCTCTTTACCGTTACTTCAGCGGCAAGGAAGAGCTGTTGGCGCAGATCCTCATCGATATTTCTATCCGACTTGTCGATGGTGCGCGAGCAGTTCTCGATCGAGCAAAGAGCAATGATTGGGAGCCAGAGGAGACTCTTCGGGGCCTCCTTGCGCATCACGTGCATTTTGCAGTCACGGAGCCCGATCGCATTCGTGTCCAAGAGCGCGAAGGGGGAAATCTGGCGCCAGAGCAGAGCGCAAAAGTGCGTTCCTTGCAGCGTCTTTACATGGTCTTATGGGTGGACGCTCTGCGTGAACTACAGCCCGAACTCACCTCCGACGAGGCGCAGCTTAAAGTCCAGCTCACCGCTGGGTTGATTAACTCTTCCAGGCATGTGCTCAAATGGGCGGGCCCCGAGGCGACAAGGGAAAATGCCTTTGAGATGGCCCTCGCTGCGCTGGGCATTAACAACCAATAATCCGTATTCATTCTTCTGCCGTCTGGCCTCACTGTGCTCAGCAGTGTGAGGTCAGGCGGCTTTGTTGTGCGGTGCAGGGCGCTCACATTCAGTTGAATTCACCCCCGAAACAGATTTCTAGGGGAAACATAAATCTCTATTGGAAACATGTTGCGACCTCGGGGAGAGGTGTGTATTTCAAGCTGCATAAAAGACTTCCGGGGGTGAAAGTGTGGTCTAAGAAACAAAATTTGTTGTGAGGTGACTGGGGTCACATTAATCTTTTCGTCAAGAAAGTTAATAGTCATTAACGGAAAGTATTTCGCCCATGACTCACGCTCCAGCATTGACCAACCGACAGCGCCACGAAGAGCTCGTCGCAGAGCTCAAAGAGCTGCTTAGCACAACAGCACGCGGTGGTTCCGAACGTGCCCGTGCTCGCCATATTTCCCGCGGTAAGCTGCTGCCACGTCAGCGCATCAACCAACTGCTTGACCCCGGCAGCCCTTTCCTTGAGGTCGCACCGCTAGCGGCCCACGAAATGTATGGCGGCAAGGTTCCGGCTGCTGGCGTCATCGCCGGCATTGGCATCATCGAAGGTCGTCGCTGCCTGGTTGTAGCCAATGACGCAACCGTTTCCGGCGGAACGTACTACCCGTTGACTGTCAAGAAGCACCTGCGCGCACAGGAGATTGCCAGCCTTAACCACTTGCCGTGCATTTACCTGGTCGACTCCGGCGGGGCCATGCTTCTCAACCAGGATGAAGTTTTCCCTGATCGCGATCATTTCGGTCGCATTTTCTACAACCAGGCCAACCTTTCCGCTCGCGGGATTCCGCAGATTGCCGCCGTGATGGGATCCTGTACCGCCGGTGGCGCCTATGTGCCGGCGATGAGCGATGAAGCGGTCATTGTGAAAAACCAGGGCACCATCTTCCTGGCAGGCCCGCCACTGGTTAAGGCTGCAACTGGTGAAGATGTCACACCAGAGGAACTCGGTGGCGGCGAACTGCACTCCAAGACCTCCGGCGTTACTGACCACCTCGCGGTTAACGATGCCGACGCACTGCGTCGTGTCCGCGATATCGTCGCAACGCTCCCCAAGGACCCGGAAGTTCCGTGGGACACAGAATCCACCGTCTCGCCGACTCGCAACCAGACCGATCTTTACGATGTCGTCCCCGTCGATGCCAAAGTGCCTTACGACGTTCACGAGGTTATTGAAATTATTGTGGATGGAGGTCAATACCAGGAGTTTAAGGCCGAATTTGGTACGACCCTGGTCACTGCTTTCGCCCGCATCCACGGCCACCGCGTCGGCATTATCGCCAACAACGGCATTCTCTTCGCGGAATCTGCGCAGAAGGGCGCGCACTTCATCGAGCTGTGTGATCAGCGCGGCATCCCACTGGTATTCCTGCAGAACACCACGGGCTTCATGGTTGGTCGCGAATACGAGGCCGGCGGTATCGCAAAGCACGGCGCCAAGATGGTCAACGCCGTGGCTACCACCCGCGTGCCCAAGTTCACCGTAGTCATCGGTGGTGCCTTCGGCGCCGGCAACTACTCCATGTGCGGTCGCGCATATTCGCCGCGCTTCCTCTGGATGTGGCCGAATGCTCGCATTTCCGTCATGGGCGGTCCACAGGCGGCGATGACGCTGTCGACGGTTCGTCGCAACCAGATTGAACGCTCAGGTGAGAGCTGGTCGCAGGAAGAGCAGGAGGAGTTTGAAGCTCCGATCCGCGAGCAGTTTGAGCGCCAGTCGCACTGCTATTACTCATCGGCTCGCCTGTGGGATGACGGTGTCATCGATCCCGCAGATACCCGCCGAATTCTTGGCATGGCCCTCGATGTGGCAAGTGGCGCGCCCCTGGATGAACAGGGCTTCGGCGTCTTCCGCATGTAGTAACCAGCTAAAAACTCTCGACACCGCATTTTCTGGAAAGGAAACACAGGGCACATGACAGCGCACAACACGCAGCCCCACGCAGCTGGCGGCAGCCTGAGTACCGTATTGGTCGCAAACCGCGGGGAGATTGCCTGCCGCATTATTCGAACCCTTCGTGACAACGGAATTCGCTCCGTCGCGGTCTACTCGGATGCCGATGCCGACGCCCCTCACGTCCGCATGGCGGATATGGCCATCCACATTGGCCCATCTCCGGCACGTGAGTCCTACCTGGTTATCGACAAGATTATCGATGCCGCTCGCCGCTGCGACGCAGACGGAATCCACCCCGGTTACGGCTTTCTGTCTGAAAACGCAGACTTCGCGACCGCCTGTGAGGAAGCAGGTATTGAATTCATTGGCCCACCGGCCAGTGCCATCAACACCATGGGTGACAAAATCTCCGCCCGCGCTGCCGTCGAAGCCCGCGATGTTCCCACCGTGCCGGGTCTGTCTCGCCCCGGGCTTAGCGACGAGGACCTCATTGAGGCAGCCCCATCGATTGGCTTTCCGGTACTGATTAAGCCGTCGGCAGGCGGTGGCGGCAAGGGGATGCACCGCGTGGAAAACGCTGCTGACCTGCCGGCTGCGCTCGCGACGGCCCGTCGTGAAGCGGCGGGTGCCTTCGGCGATGACTCCCTGTTCATCGAGCACTTCGTCGACACCCCGCGGCATATCGAGGTGCAGATTCTCGCAGATAAACACGGCAATGTAATCCACTTGGGCGAGCGTGAGTGCTCGCTGCAGCGACGCCATCAGAAGGTCATCGAGGAAGCACCGAGCCCTCTGCTGGATGAGGAAACGCGCAGCGCAATTGGTGAAGCGGCCTGTGACGCGGCCCGCTCGGTCGGCTACGTCGGCGCGGGCACGGTGGAGTTCATTGTGCCGGCGAAGGACCCGTCGTCGTTCTTCTTCATGGAGATGAATACGCGCCTGCAGGTTGAGCACCCCGTGACTGAGCAGGTCACCGGCCTGGATCTGGTGGCGCTGCAGGTTGACATTGCCTCGGGACGCCCACTGCCGGTTGCTCAGGAAGATGTAACTCTCACCGGTCACTCGATTGAAGCTCGCGTGTATGCCGAAGACCCGGCGGCGGGATTCCTGCCCACCGGTGGCACGGTCACACGTGTCGTCGAGCCGAGCGGGGCGGGAATCCGGGTGGATTCCGGCATTGTCGACGGTTCCGAGGTCTCATCTCTCTATGACCCGATGTTGATGAAGATCATCTCCCATGGGGAAAACCGTGAGCAGGCGCTCGAGCGGTTGGACCGAGCGCTCGGAGACACCGTTGTCGCAGGTGTCGGAGTCAATATCGACTTTTGTCGCTACCTGCTGAACGTCCCCGAGGTTCGCGCCGGCGATCTTGATACCGGTCTGCTCGACCGCGTGGCGGAAGGCTTCGCCACCTCCGAAACACCGGACGATGTCTACCTCGCCGCTGCGATGGACTGGCTGACTTCCCGCTTTGAACAAGCCACCGACTCACCGTGGCTGACCCCGGATGGCTGGCGTGCCAGTGCGCCTGCCGCGCAGCGCATTCGCTTTGGGGCAGGGGAGGACTCGCGTCTGATCTCGATTGTGGGCACCCCAGCGAGTGCTGACGTCGTTGTCGGTGACGTAGTCGCAGGTCTGTCGGCCGAAGCGGAGAACGAAGATATCGACGTTCCAGAACCGCGAAATTACAAAGTTTCGGTCTTTCGCGACGGGGAACATCTGCGCATCGTCCGCGACGGAGTCGCACAGCACTTCCTGGTCGAGACCATCGACAATGCGGGGTCGGCGAACCACGAAGAGTACGTCGTCGCCGGTGCCCACGGCACCTGGGTATTGCCCCGCACCGAGGTAGTCACCACCGGTGCCGAAGCCGATGCAGGCGGCTCTGGCGTCATCCAAGCTCCGATGCCCGGCGCGATTATCGCGTTGGCGGTGGAGGAGGGAGCCCGCGTCGAAGCTGGTGAGGCTCTGTTGGTCATGGAGGCCATGAAGATGGAGCACACTCTCACTGCCGAAATTGCAGGTGAGGTTAGCTTCACCGTCGCGCCGGGCGATCAGGTCGCCGGTGACCAGCAGCTGGCCGTCATCACCGTGGCCGAAGCCGAAGAATAAAAGCCCACACAAAACGCACCAATCAGGTCCTACACCTACAAAATCTTTTAAGGAGCACTCATCATGTCCGAAAGCACCAAGATTGCAACCGCGATCCTCGACGACGAATACGTGGAACTGCAGAAAGTAGTTCGCGAATTTGCCAACGAAGTTGTCGACCCGGTTTCCGCCGAGCACGACCGCAACCACACTTTCCCGTACGAGATTGTCTCGCAGATGGGCGAAATGGGCCTGTTCGGTCTGCCATTCCCCGAGGAAGTCGGTGGCATGGGCGGTGACTACCTGTCCTTCGGTATCGCCCTGGAGGAGCTGGCTAAAGTCGATCAGTCGGTCGCTATCACCCTGGAAGCCGGCGTTGGTTTGGGCGCCATGCCAATCTTCCACTTCGGCAATGACAAGCAGAAGGAGACCTACCTGCCCGAGCTGACTGCTGGTAAGAAGCTCGCTGGCTTTGGTCTCACCGAGCCGGATGCAGGTTCCGACGCCGGCGCCACCCGCACCACAGCCCGTGAAGACGGCGATGATTTCGTCATCAACGGCGCCAAGCAGTTCATCACCAACTCCGGCACGGATATTACTTCGCTGGTTACTGTCACCGCAGTCACCGGCCAGAAGGAAGATGGCAAGAAGGAGATTTCTACCATCATCGTGCCGAGTGGCACGGAGGGCTTTGTCGCGGAACCAGCTTACGACAAGGTCGGTTGGAATGCCTCCGACACCCACCCACTGACCTTCACCGATGTTCGCGTCCCGCAGGAGAACCTGCTGGGCACCCGTGGTCGCGGCTTCGCTAACTTCCTGTCCATCTTGGCCGAGGGGCGTGTCGCAATCGCAGCGCTTGCCACCGGTGCTGCGCAGGGTTGTGTTGATGAGTCGGTTCGCCACGCCAAGGAACGTCACTCCATGGGCCGTGCAATCGGCGAGTACCAGGCTGTTTCCTTCAAGATTGCCCGTATGGAAGCGCGTGCGCATGCCGCACGGATGGCGTGGTACGACGCAGCCGCAAAGATGGCCGCGGGCGCAGAGTTCCGTCGTGAAGCGTACATCGCCAAGATGATTGCCTCGGAGGCTGCGATGGACAACGCGCGCGACGCGACGCAGATTTTCGGCGGCTACGGATTCATGAACGAGTACCGCGTGGCACGCCACTACCGCGACTCCAAGATCCTGGAGATCGGCGAGGGCACCACAGAAGTGCAGCTCATGCTGATCGCACGCGGATTGGGGCTGTAAAAATGGCTGACAACAACGCAACCGAAGTCACCCGCGACGTCGTGCAGCGCGGACTGTGGTTCGAAGAGTACGAGGTTGGCGCGCGTTACCTGCACCGTCCGGGGCGAACCGTCACTGAAACCGATGACGTCCTCTTCACGACGCTGACCATGAACACCCAGCCACTGCATCTGGATGCGCACTGGTCGAGCCAGCAGCCGGGATTCGGAGGCGAGCGCCTGGTCAATTCGATGTGGACGCTGTCGACGGTTGTCGGGCTGTCTGTCGGGCAGCTGACGCTCGGCACCATCGTCGCCAACCTCGGCTTCACCGAAGTGGCGTTTCCCGCACCGATGTTCCACGGCGACACCCTGTACGCAGAGACCGTCTGCCGTAACAAGCGTCTGTCCAAGTCCCGCCCCAACCAGGGCATTGTCGAGCTTGAGCACATCGGACGCAATCAGGACGGCACTGTCGTCTGCCGCGCCGTCCGTTCCACGCTCGTCCAATGCGCACCGACTTCGCTTGACGACGGCTCCGAGAACGCAGCTTCAGCGGGGAAGTGAGTGGCTCATGTCTACGCATAACTCCTGGCAGCCGCTGGGCCCTGCAATTCTGTTTGCGCCAGCCGACCGGCCGGAACGGTTCGCTAAAGCTGCTGACCGCGCCGACATGGTGATCCTGGATCTGGAGGACGGCTGTCGCGCAGAAAACCGTGAGGCTGCCCGCGAGGCTATCGTCTCCTGTGACCTCGATCCGGCCCGCACCATTGTGCGTGTCAATCCACCGGAGGTTGAAGACTACGCAGCGGATATTGACATGCTGCGTGGCACCGCTTTCCGCCAGGTGATGCTGCCCAAGGCCTCCTCGGCGCAGCAAGTGGATGAGTTGGTAGCGGCACTGGGGGAGAAGACCCAGATCATTGCCCTCATCGAAACTCCGCTTGGGGTCATGCGCGCCGAAGAGCTGGCGCAGGCCGATGGCGTCGTTGCGCTGTTCTGGGGCGCAGAGGACCTGGTGGCGGGCTTGGCGGGAACGTCATCACGCTTTAGCGAAGCAGAGGCTGCACTCGCGCCGGGCCGTATCTATGCGGACAGCTACCGCAGTGTGGCGGTACATACCCGCAGCCACGTTCACCTGGCGGCAGCGGCGCACGGTAAGGCCAGTCTGGATTCCATCTACGTCAATATCTCCGACGCGGATGGGCTAGCTGCGGAGGCAGCCGATGCCGCTGCGTTGGGATTCGCTGCCACCGTCTGTATTCACCCAGGTCAGGTCCCGACAATCCGCCAGGCTTATCGCCCTAGCGACGAGGAGATTGACTGGGCGCGTCGGCTCTTGGCGGAAGCGGAAAAGAACACCGGTGCCTTCAGTTTTGACGGCCAGATGGTGGATGCGCCGCTCTTCCGTCAAGCAGAAGCCATTGCTCGGCGAGCCGCTGTAACCGGTTAGTCCCACAGCCGGTAACTACCACTGATTTATCCCCCCCCTAAAGAACACAATTCCCTCTCACACTCCGCACTATGCGGAGTCACTTAAACCAAGGAGATCTCCCCATGACCGCGACATTGAAGAACCACGCAGAACAGCGCACTGCTGATCCTTCGAAGCTGCCGGAGGGCTTCACCACTGTGCCGGCACCATACGGCAAGGATGTTGTCGATGCTGATGGCAACAAGATGAGCCACGTGTTCGGCGCCGGTGTCGAGCAAGGTGCCGCTCCACTTCGCGATGAGACTCTCGGTGAGAACCTGCGTGCGATTGTGGAGAAATTCCCGTCCCGCGATGCCGTCGTTGACGTCTACGCGGATGTCTCCTTTACCTTTGAGCGTTTCTACAACCGAGTTCTGCGTCTGGCCAGCGCTTTCATCCGTGAGGGCTACCGTCCAGGAGATCGTATCGGCATTTGGTCCACCAACCGCTGGGAGTGGACCGTGGTGCAGTACGCCTGCCACCACATCGGCCTGGTGCTGGTCAACATCAACCCGGCTTACCGCCAGCACGAGCTGAACTACGTGTTGGAAAAGGCAGGTGTGCGTATGGTGTTTGCCGCCCGCCGCTACAAGGACTCCGATTACCGAACCATGCTGATCGAGGCCTCCAAGCAGCGCGGTGTGCGCCTGGACAAGGTCATCTACTTCGGCTCCTCCGAGTGGTACGAGCACATGCACAGCGAAATCGATGACCTGAGCGAGTACACCTCCCAGCTGAAGCCGGATGATCCGATCAACATCCAGTTCACCTCGGGCACGACAGGCTTTCCCAAGGGCGCTACGCTGACGCACCGCAACCTGCTGAACAATGGTTACTTCATCGGTGAGCTGTTGGGCTACACCGAGGCCGACCGCATCTGTGTGCCGGTGCCGTTCTTCCACACCTTCGGCATGGTGATTGGCACCTTCGCTGCCTTCACCCACGGTGCCGCTATTGTCATTCCGGCTCCGTCGTTTAAGGCGCGTGAAACGCTCAAGGCTGTGCACTCGGCTAAGGCCACCAGCCTCTACGGCGTGCCGACGATGTTCATCAATGAGCTTGAAGAAGCCCACGACCAGGAGGAATACGGCTCCCCTTACGACCTGTCGCTGCTGCGCACAGGTGTGATGGCAGGTACCTCGTGCCCGTCGAAGACCATGCGTGATGTGATGGACAAGCTCAATATGCGAGAGATTGCCATCTGTTACGGCATGACGGAGACCTCGCCGGTGTCCTTCCAGACCCGCGCGGATTCCCCGCTGGAAAAGCGCGTCAACACCGTCGGGCAGATCATGCCGCACTTGGAAGCCCGCATCATTTGTGAAGAAACCGGCGAGACGCTGCCGCGAGGCGAACAGGGCGAGGTTGTCGTTCGAGGTTACTCCGTTATGAAGGAGTACTGGGAGCACCCGGAAAAGACCGCCGAGGCCATCGATGCCGACGGTTGGATGCACACCGGCGACTTGGGTGTGCTTGACGACGAGGGCTACCTGTCCATCACCGGGCGTATCAAGGACATGCTCATCCGCGGTGGTGAGAACATCTACCCGCGCGAGATTGAAGAGTTCCTGTTCACGCACCCGGCTGTCGTCGATGCGCAGGTCATCGGTGTTCCGGATGACAAGTACGGCGAAGAGATTATGGCGTGGGTAATTCTGCACGACGATGTGGAAGACCTCACCGCTGACGATGTGGCGGCCTTTGCCCACGGCAAGCTGTCGCGTCACAAGATTCCGCGCTACGTCCACGTCGTCGAGGAGTTTCCGATGACCGCGTCGGGCAAGGTTCGCAAGGTTGAGATGCGTGAGATGGCTCCGCGAATCCTGGGCTGGGTGTAGAACAATGTCAAAAACAACTGATCAGACCGGTCGCGAGCTTGTCGCAGGCCTCGTCACTGATGGAATGACCCTGGCAGTCGGCGGCTTTGGCCTGTGCGGTGTGCCATATACCCTCATCGAGGGCGTGCGCGACTCCGGGGCAAAAGACCTCACCATCGTGTCCAACAACATGGGCATTGACGGCACTGGGCTTGGCATTCTGCTGGAGAACAAGCAGGTGGCAAAGGTAGTGGCCTCCTACGTCGGCGAGAACAAGGAGTTTGCCCGCCAGTACCTCGAAGGCGAAATCGAGGTGGAGTTCACCCCTCAGGGAACGCTGGCAGAGCGGCTTCGCGCAGGTGGCGCAGGTATTCCCGCGTTCTACACCGCAACCGGCGTCGGCACGCTCGTTGCAGAGGGCAAGCCCCACGCCGACTTCGACGGACAGACCTACGTGCAGGAGCGTGGCATCGTTGCCGACATCGGCCTGGTGCACGCCTACCACGGCGATATTGACGGCAACCTTGTCTATCGCCGGACCGCGCAGAACTTCAACCCGCTGTGCGCAGCATCCGGCAAGGTGACCGTTGCAGAGGTGGAGTACTTGCTTGGCCGCGGCGAGATCGACCCGGATCTGGTGATGACTCCGGGTGTGTATATCCAGCACATCGTTCGCGGTGACGGACGCGAGAAGCTCATTGAAAAGCGCACAACTCGGCCACGCAATACCGATTCCAGCCACGATGCCGGTGACGCGGCAGCAGGGGAGGAGATTTAAATGGCACCTGCGAAGACAATTATGGACAAGGGCTGGAGCCGTGACGAGATGGCACAGCAGGCCGCTGAAGAGCTGCGCGATGGCGACTATGTGAATCTGGGTATCGGCATTCCGACACTGGTGGCAAACCATATTCCCGAAGGCGTGCGCGTTCTGCTGCAGAGTGAAAACGGAATTCTGGGAATGGGTGCCTTCCCATATGAAGGCGAAGAGGATGCTGACCTCATCAATGCGGGGAAGCAGACCGTGACATTGGTGCCGGGCGCGGCAATCTTCGACTCCGCCACCAGTTTCGGCATGATTCGCGGCGGTGCCGTGAAAATGGCCGTGTTGGGTGCGATGGAGGTGAGCCAGTGCGGTGACCTGGCCAATTGGATGATTCCGGGAAAGATGGTCAAGGGCATGGGCGGTGCGATGGACTTGGTCGCCGGTACCCCTCGAGTGGTGGTTTTGACCGATCATGTTTCCAAAGATGGCAAACCAAAATTGGTAAAAGCCTGCGAACTGCCCCTCACAGGTGCAAAAGTAGTGAAAAGGACTATTAGCAACCTGGGAAGCTTCGATGTCGCTGATGATCACCTGGTGCTACGCAGGCTGGCACCTGGGGTGACGCTGGCAGATATCGAGGCCAACACCGAAGCCGCATACGTGGTTGACCTCGAGAATTAAATACGCAGCAATCATGGTCAGTCCACACTCATCAGTTTTGACTTAGGAGAATCCATCCATGAGTAACCTTCCAGCTCCCAGCCCGAATGATGTCGTTATCCTCGCTGGTGCCCGCACCCCGCAGGGCAAGCTGCTCGGTCAGCTGGCACCGCTTACTTCCGTCGAACTTGGCGCTCATGCTGTCAAGCACGCTGTCCAGCGTTCCGGCGTTGCCCCGGAAGAGGTTCAGCACGTCGTTCTGGGCCAGGTGATTCTCGCAGGTGCTGGCCAGAACCCGGCTCGACAGGTCGCCATTAAGGCGGGTCTGCCATGGAATACGACTGCTGAGATCGTTAACAAGGTCTGCCTCTCGGGCCTAAACGCTGTCATTCACGCCGCTCGCTTGATTCGTCTCGGTGATGCAGACGTCGTTGTTGCAGGTGGTCAGGAGTCCATGACGCACGCTCCGCACGTTGCACGCGGTGTTCGTCAGGGCAAGTCCTTCGGTGCGCTGAAGCTGGAGGACACCTTGGAGCGCGACGGTCTGGTCGACTCCTTCGATGGTGTGTCCATGGGTACGCTTACCGACGGTCCGAACAGCGACCTCGGCATTAGCCGCGAGCAGCAGGACGAGGTTGCGGCCGCTTCTCACCAGCGTGCGGCTAAGGCGCAGGAAGACGGTATTTTCGCGCAGGAAATCGCTCCAATCGAGATTCCGCAGCGCAAGGGTGACCCGGTAGTTGTCGACACCGACCAGGGCATTCGCCCGGAGACCACGGTGGAGACCCTGGCTAAGCTGCGCCCGGTCTTCCTGAAGGAAAACGGCACCATCACTGCCGGTAACTCCTCGCCGATTTCCGACGGTGCCGCAGCAGTTGTGCTGGCATCGCGTGCTTACGCAGAAAAGCACGGACTGGACTACCTCGCAGTTGTGGGCAAGGCTGGCCAGACCGCAGGTCCGGATAACTCCCTGCACGCTCAGCCTGCGGACTCTTTGAAGGAGGCCCTGCGTCGCGCTGAGTGGGACGCGCAGGAGCTCGACTTCATCGAGATCAACGAGGCATTTGGTGCGGTGGCCGTCAAGTCCCTGCGTGAGCTGGACTACCCGCTGGAGAAGACCAACATCCACGGTGGCGCGATTGCCCTCGGCCATCCGATTGGCTGCTCTGGTGCCCGCCTGACTCTGACCGCTGCGATGGAGCTGAACCGTCGCGGTTCGGGTCGCGCTGGTGTGTCCCTGTGCGGTGGCGGCGGTCAGGGCGATGCGCTGCTGCTGTACCGCGACTAATCGCGAAAGGCTGAAAAACTCAGCAAGCCCGCGTTGTGGTTTCCACTCTATGGATGCCACAACGCGGGTTTTGTTGTCTCCTGGGGGAGCCCCTGCGCGAAGGTGATTCGAGTTTTCAATTAGGTTAGGAGCTATGACAGGCTTTAGCTCCCTCGATGGTGAACAGACCTTCCCTTGGCTTCCCTCTGGCCCGGCGCTACTCTTCGCCCCGGCTGACCGTCCGGAACGTTTCCAGAAAGCTGCTGAACGATCGGACATGGTCATCATTGACCTGGAAGACGGCGCTGCCGTTGACAATCACGAGCAGGCACGTGCGAACATCATCAACAATCCGCTCGACCCGGAGACGACTATTCTTCGGATCACCGGTCCCGGGACTCCGACCTTCGCGGAGGATGTCGCCTTTGCCCGTGCATGTGATTACGACATCGTCATGGTGCCCAAGATTCGAGACTCCATCCCCGCAGAGCTCGAGGGGTTGAAGATCATCGCGATGATTGAAACCCCGCAGGCCATGATTAATATCCAGCAGATTGCCACGCACCCGGACGTTGTGGGTCTGTTCTGGGGTGCCGAAGACCTGACCGCCGAACTCGGCGGGGTGTCCTCGCGGCAGAGTGTGGATGAAAACCCACGTCGCCACTACCGAGACCCGCAGCGTCTGGCGCGAGCACTTGTTCAGGTCCATGCAGCTGCAGCGGGCATTGCCGCCATTGATGCCATTCACGCTGATTTCCGGGATGAGCGTGGCCAGTATCTCGAGGCACTCGACGCAGTGGGGTGCGGATTCCTGGCTACTGCCTGTATTCACCCGGCGATGGTGCCACCGGTGCGTAAGGCATACAAGCCGTCGGACGCAACGCTGGCCCGCGCCCGGGAGATTGTCAAGCACGCTGGAACGCATACCGGCGCCTTCCAGCTCGATGGTGAAATGATTGACGCGCCCGTCGTAAAGCAAGCCGTGGCAGCGCTCGCGCGAGCGGGAATTACGGAGTAACTAGCGGCGAGATTTCGCCAGGTTCTCGGTGATCTTCCGATCGATGCGGCCGAAGTTGTAGTACGCCGCACAGGCGCCTTCGGGGGAGACCATGCAGGTGCCGATGGGGGTCGCCGGGGTGCAGGCAGTGCCGAAGACCGCGCACTGCCAGGGCTTGATGTGGCCGGTGAGCACAGAACCGCATTCGCAGGTCACGGGGTCTGGGATACGGCGCCCCGGCACCTGGAAACGACGCTCGGCGTCGAATGCCGCGTATTCCTCAGAGATGCCGAGGCCGGAGTTTTCAATCCAGCCGAGACCACGCCACTCGAAGGTGTCGCGGAGGGAAAAGACGCGGTCCATAAGTTTCTGCGCGGTGGTGTTGCCGGAGGAGCGAACGACGCGCGCGTACTGGTTGTCCACCCGGGACTTACCGGCAGCAACGTCGCCGCTGACGAATTGATCCAGCAGCATGACGACGGCCTGGAGCACATCCAATGGCTCAAAACCGGTGACCGCCACTGGCAGATTAAACTCGCGCGGCAGGAACTCAAAGGCGTCCGTGCCGGTGGTTGTAGCCACGTGACCTGGGCCGATGAAACCATCGACCTTGGTTTCGCCGCCGTTGACGATGGCGCGCAGTGGCGGCTCGATGAGTACGTGGTTGGAAAATACGGAGAAGTTTTCCACTCCCTGCCGGCGCGCGGCCTCAATGGTCACGGCAGTCGACGGGGCGGTTGTCTCAAACCCAACGGCGAAGAAAACGACCTGCTTATCGGGGTTATCGGTGGCGATCTTCAGCGCGTCGAGAGGCGAGTAGACAAAGCGCACATCGGCGCCGCGCGCACGTGCCTGCATCAGCGACGTTTCGGACCCCGGCACGCGCATCATGTCGCCGAAGGTCGTGAAAATGACGTCTTCCTGCTGTGCCAGCCAAATGGCATCGTCGACGCGACCCATGGGGATGACGCAGACGGGGCAGCCGGGTCCGTGGATCAGCTCGATGTTTTCGGGTAGGAGGTTTTCCAAGCCGTAGCGGTAAATGGTGTGCGTGTGCCCGCCACAGACTTCCATCAGCGCGATGGGCTTCTCCAGCTTGGTGGCCTCGCGTTCAATGCGTGCGAGCAGCTTCTTCGCAGCGGCGGGATCGCGGAATTCGTCAACGTATTTCATGGTGCCGTCCAGCCCCTCAGTTGATCTGTGACGATGAGAAGGATTCCAGCTCATCCTCGTAAGTGTCGCCGCCTAGCTGTTTGATTTGCTGGAGCGAAAGTCTGGCTTCTTCCTCGTCGATCTTGCTCATGGCGAAACCGACATGTACGAGAACCCAGTCACCGGCGGTGAGGTTCTCGTCAACAAGTAAATCGGTGGAAATCATGCGTGCGACGCCACCAATTTCCACTGTTGCACGGGCAGCATCGTGGACTTCTGTGATGACGGCAGGGACACCAAGACACATACGCTTCTCCTCGTTTGCAATACTTATCGAGACTACCATCAGAGGCAGCGAACCTCGTTTTCGAAGGACGAGTGACGCAAGCAGTTTTGTCCGCCACCAGCTGTGAAGTTAGGGATAGTGAGCATGCAGCCGAAGAATCGTCTGAACACCAACGAAGCCAAGGTAAACACCAATATTGGTCGCGTTCGGGCACGTCCGTTCAGGCTTCTCGACGATTATGTCACCTTGCAACACGGCTCCGGTGGAAAGGCCTCCGCAGCTCTGGTTGAACAGGTCTTTTTCGACGCCTATGGCAATGAAATTTTAGGGCAGGGTGGCGACTCCGGGCTGTTCGCTGCCGATGCCGTCGTCGAGGCTGCGGCAGCTTCTGCACATGGTGGGGCGCGGTTGGCAATGTCCACCGACTCCTATGTGGTCAATCCCATCGAGTTCCCGGGCGGCGACATCGGGGATTTGGCCGTCAACGGCACGATTAACGATCTGGCGGTAGCTGGAGCCAGGCCCCTGGCGCTGACCGCATCGTTCATTCTGGAAGAGGGGCTGGAGATTGCGACTCTGCGCCGCATTGTGGCGAGTATGCGCGTCGCTGCCGATGCCGCAGGGGTGAGCATCGTCGCCGGCGACACCAAGGTTGTGCCGAAGGGCGCAGGTGACCAGGTCTACATCACCACGGCCGGGGTGGGCGTGGTCCGCGGCGACTACGCCGGTGCCGCTACGGCAGGATCTGTCTACGCAAACATCGAGGCCGGAGACCGCATCCTCGTCTCCGGTCCAATCGCCGATCACGGCATGGCCGTCATGCTCGCCCGCGGCGACTTGGCTCTGGCCGCGCCTATTGAGTCCGATACCCGCGCTGTCAACGGTCTGGTCGAAGCGCTACTTGAAGCTGCACCCGGCACTCGCTGGATGCGCGATGCCACCCGCGGCGGCCTCGGCACGGTCGCCAACGAGCTCGCCCGCGGCACCGGTCTTGGTGTCGTGCTTGACGACGAATCCATTGCAGTCCGTGACATGACCCGTGGCGCCTGTGACATGCTTGGCATCGATCCGCTCTACGTCGCCAATGAAGGTACCTTCGTCGCCGTTGTCCCCGCCGAGCAATCCGAGGCAGCGCTCAGTGCACTCCACGCAGCCGGGGCTTCCGAGGCTTGTGATATCGGCTCCATCGAGGACGAGCCCGCCGCTTCCGTGGTACTGGTCACCGGATTCGGTGGCACCCGCATGGTGGACATGTTGGTCGGCGACCCGCTGCCGCGCATCTGCTAGACATCCATGCCCGTTGCCGCCAGCAGGCGGCCGGCCACCGCCTGACCAAGACTCAATCCGCCATCGCCCGGCGGCACAATTTGATGCTGCAACAGAGTAATGCCCTCAGCTGCAACTTCGCGCCGCAGCAGCTCCATCAACAGCGCATTATTCGCGCAACCCCCGCTGATGCCGACAACATCGGTGCCGGCTTCCTCCGCAGCCTGCACCAATCGCTTGGCGACGACACCCGCGACCCCACCGTGAAATACAAATGCGGCCTGCTCAACGTCAGGCGATGCTACCGCCTCCCGAATGGCGTCCTGGAAGGGCACTGGCTTGGTCTCTGAACTGACCGCTTCAAGCGCTTCCGCATGTGACCTCACGTAGCGAGTCGCCGCTGCCTCCAACTCCATGGCCGCTTGCGCCTCGTAGCTGATGGCCCCGCCACCGCGCCAGCGAGGAAGCAGCAGAGCTGCGGCGGCATCGAATATGCGGCCGAGAGAAGACGTTTGCACTGTGCCAACTCCCGTCGCCAACTGGCTTTTAACCAGGGCTACTTCGCGCTCGTTGGAGAGATTGCGCAGGAGGTGGTCGTCGTCAAGCCCCCAAGCATGAGCGAGACCGAGGGCGAGCCGCCACGGGTGCGTGACGGCGCGATCTCCACCGACCAACGGGAAAGTGGGGCAGTGCCAGGTGCGTTCCCAGTTTGCGGAACTGCGACTGAGCGTGAGAACCTCGCCGCCCCAGATGGACCCATCGGTGCCATAGCCGGTGCCGTCGAGGGTGGCGACGACGGCGCGACCCGCATTGGGGGAGAGGAGACGGTGCTCCGCGAGTAGGGAGAGCGCGTGTGCGAAGTGGTGCTGAACTGCGAGGAGTTCGATGTCGTGCTCGGCGGCGAAGCGTTCGGCGAAGGTGGTAGTGGCGTAGCCCGGATGAAGATCGCAGACGACAATTTTCGGGGTCGCATCGCGCATGGAAAGGAGCTGGTCAACTGCTCTCTGGTAGGCCTTCTGGCTGGCCCACGAACCCATGTCGCCAATGTGCGCAGAGACGTGAGCGAGGTCCCCATGCGCGATAGCGAAAGTGTTCTTCAGCTCTCCGCCGGTCGCGAAAATGGTCGGTTGGGACGTGCTCCGGGCGCTGGTGCCAGGGCCAGGGCCAGTGCCAGGGCCAGGGCCAGTGTGGCTACGAGAATCGGTGGGCGTGATTGAAACGGGGACGGGAGCGAAGCCGCGGGACCGGCGCGATGGGGCGGTGCCGATGAAAACCGAATCTTCAACGGGTACGTGGATTTCGCGGTCGTGGAGGATGAAAGCGTCGGCGATGTGACCGAGCTTCTTCAGCGCGTCGGCATTGTCGGTACAGACGGGCTCGCCACTGAGGTTGCCGCTGGTGACCACGAGCGGGCGATCGCAAAGCAGCAGGTGAATGCCTGAGTACGGAAGCATAATCCCGAAGCTGTCGAGGCCCGGTGCGATGAGATTGGAAAGCGGCCCCGACCGCTGCTTCGGTGCAATCACAATCGGTGCCTCAGGGGAGTCGAGGAAACGCTTCTCCTGCTCAGTTAACTCAACCAGTTGGGCAGCAGTGTCAACAGTGGGGGCCATTACCGCCAACGGTTTGTCGGGTCGACGTTTGCGCATCCGTAGTTTCTCGCAGGCAGCGTCATTGGTGGCATCGCAGACCAGGTGAAAACCACCAATACCTTTGACGGCGAGCAGGGCGCCGTCGTCAAGCAGTGCGTGTGCGCGACGAAAGAGCGCGAGAACCTCCTCGCGGGAGGTGGCGGTGGTGGTGCCGCCTGTATCGTGCCAGCTCAGACGCGGGCCACAGTCGAAGCAGCTGATTGGCTGAGCGTGATAGCGGCGGTCGGTGGGGTCGGTGTACTCGCGCTCGCACGGGGTGCACATCGGAAAGGCCGCCATAGTGGTGCGCGGGCGGTCGTAGGGCAGTTCAGTGATGATGGACAGGCGCGGTCCGCAGTTGGTGCAGGAGATGAAAGGGTAGAGGTAGCGCGGGTTGGTAGGGTCGAAAAACTCACGGCGGCAGTCCGGGCACAGTGCAGTGTCGGGCGGAAGCAGTGCGCGGCCGGAGTAGCTGTGGCGAGAGGGCACGATGGTGAACTCGCGCTCATGGCCCAGTGTCGCGATGTGCTCGGCGGAGTGATTGATGATGCGGGCAAGCGCCGGCAGTTCGGTGAAAAGCTGGCTGCGGAAGGCAGCGAGGGCGTCCGACGTGCCTTCTACCTCGATGAATACGCCCTGCTCATCGTTGCCACAGAAGCCGACGAGACCCGCGCGCCGGGCGATGGTGGCGACAAAAGGGCGGAATCCGACCCCCTGGACGATACCTTCGATACGCCAGCGAATGCGTTGAATGCTCGTACCCATCCCCGCCCCGGTCGCGCCTGCCTTTTCCATGCATTCAACTTTACGTAAGCGGCTCGGGTCCGTTCGCACTGCTAGTTTGGAGATTGTGCACGAAGTAGCGTTGAGCATGCAGTTAGCGAAGGTTGTCACGAGAGCAGCCGAAGGTCGAACTGTACGCACTGTGCACCTGCGGATAGGCGCTCTACGGCAGGTTGTGCCAGAAACCCTTTCATACGCGTGGGATTTCGTCAGTCGCGATACCGGTTTGGGGGACGCGAAATTGGATATTGACTGGGTACCTGCGGTTGTCGAATGCGCGCACGGGCATCGCGAACAGGTGGGGCCACTCGACGGCCTGCTGTGCCCCACGTGTGGAAAGCCGGGACGCGTAATCTCGGGGGAAGAGTTCACAATCGTCGACATCGACGTCGACACGCACAAGTAGGAAAGACGGTTTTATCATGGGACGTTTCCACCGGCATGACGGCGATGACGCACACCACCATCACCACCATCATCATGACCACGACCATGACCACCATCACGGCCATGACCACGTTCATCTCGCCGATCCCGATGACACTAGCCACGGCGACCACTCGGGTTATGAAACCGGCGTGGAACGCGTGACCATCCTCGAGGACATCTTCAGCGAGAACGACCACCGCGCGGAGCATAATCGCGAGCTGCTTGCTGAGCATGGCGTGGAAGCCATCAACCTGATGAGCTCCCCGGGTTCAGGCAAGACTGCGCTGTTGGAGAAGACACTGGCGGCTGCGCAGGGAAAGCTGCGCGTCGGCATTATCGAGGGCGATATTGAGACGGCTCTCGATGCCGACCGCCTGGAGGGTTATGGGGCACAGATTTCGCTGCTGAACACGGGCAACGGATTCGGTGGTGAATGCCACTTGGACGCCCCGATGGTCTCCCGCGCGCTCGAGGGGCTGGATCTGTCCACGCTTGACCTGGTCATGATTGAAAATGTGGGAAACCTTGTCTGTCCGGCTGAGTTTGAGGTCGGTGAGACTCGCAAGGCAATGGTCTACTCCATCACCGAGGGGGAGGATAAGCCGGTCAAGTACCCGGTGATGTTCCGCTCTGTACAGGTGGTGGTTATCAACAAGATGGACCTTGCCCCGTACCTTGACTTCGACATGGAGCTCTTCCGCGCCAACCTGGAAAAGGTCAATCCAGGCGTGAAGGTGATTGAGGTCTCCGCTAAGACCGGGGAGGGCATCGACGAATGGCTCCGTTGGGTCAACCCTGCGCTGGTTGATTAAGCGCGCGCCGGGGGCCGTCGTGAAGCAATGGGGGCGTCACAGCATGCTTGACGACGGCCCCGTTACCCCCCCTCGCTTCGCTCCACCTTAGTGGGGGATAGGTGATATCCCGCTGTAATCTGCGGCGGTTTTTCACGTTCACTACCTGTACCTGGAGCTATATTTACGCAACATTTATCTTGCATATTATTTTGTTATAACCGCAGCGCAGCGCCATTATTCAGGTTGTTCTTAGGTCGCTATACTTGGCCATGTATAGGCAATGGGCCTTGGTAGTTGTAAAACCTCGAAACCAATATTCCTAATAACTAAGCAGAAGGCGCAGCGAAAAAATGATTAGTGGCGCGAATTGGCAGGAAGGGACCCTCGGCGAAAACCTCGCTAGAGCTGGTGTCTCACGGCGCAGTTTCATGAAGTTTTGTGGCACTATGGCGGCAATTTTTGCCGCCGGAACTCCGAATGTCGGTGAGGCTGCGGCGCAGTCACTGACTCCCTCGGCGGAGGAAATCGCAGATAAGCTCTCGGCTGTAAAGAAGCCGAAGGTGGCTTGGCTGCAGTTGCAGGAATGTACCGGATGTATGGAATCCGTATTGCGTTCCGGAGGCACCACTGCTGAAGATGTGGTGCTGAACCTGGTTTCGATGGACTACAACGAGCTGCTCATGGCACCGTCCGGGCATGCGGCTGAAAAGGCTTTGGACGACATGAATGCCGAGGATCACATTCTGGTGGTCAATGGCTCGATTCCGACCGGCGAGAACGGTGCGTACTGCACCATTGGCGGTAAGTCGGCAGAACAGGTGCTGCTCGAGGCTGCTGAGAAGGCCACGGCAATCCTGGCCGTTGGTGCCTGCGCAGTCTGGGGTTCTGTCCAGGCTGCTAAGCCGAATCCGACCGGTGCCAAGGGTGTCGATGAGATTATCAAGGACAAGCCGGTGATTAACGTCTCTGGTTGTCCGCCGATTGGTGAGGTGATTACGGCCACCCTGACGTACGTACTCACTTATGGCAAGACACCGGAGGTCGACGCTGAGGGGCGGCCAAAGTTTGCCTATGACCAGCGTATTCACGACTCCTGCCCGCGTCGCGCGCATTACGATGCCGGTCAGTTCGTGAAAACCTTCGACGACGAAGGCGCACGAAACGGCTGGTGCCTTTACGAGGTCGGCTGTAAGGGGCCATCCACGTTTAGCCCATGCCCAATCGTGCAGTGGAACCTTAAGTCCGGTTGGCCAATTGGTGCTGGTCACCCATGTATTGGCTGTACTGAGAAGGACTTCTTCGACCAGTTCACTCCGTTCTACGACAAGCTGCCGGGAATCCCGGGTATTGGAGTGGAGTCCAGCGTGAACACGGTCGGCGTTGGACTGCTGGCTGCCACTGCCGCAGGTGCCGCGGTCCATGGCGGACTCACACTGGTGAAGGAACTGAAGATAAGGCGCTCCAACGGCGAAGAAAAGGTGTTGGCTGCGTTTGGTGGTGTGGAAGGCCGGAAGCCACCGATGGTCGACCTTCCTTCAAACGCACCAGGCACGCAGAGCGAGACAGCATCCGATTCGAAGGACAACTAAGGGGGCATAGGACATGGCTACGGAAAAAGTTGTAATCGACCCGATTACCCGAATCGAGGGACACCTTCGCATTGAGCTGGAACGCGAGGGAGACCAGATCAAAACCGCGTGGAGTGAGACTACTCAGTTCCGCGGTATCGAAACCATTGTGAAAAACCGCGATCCTCGCGATGTCTGGGCATTCGTTGGTCGTATCTGTGGTGTGTGCACGGGTACTCACTCGGTGGCGTCCATTGCCGCTGTCGAAGATGCCATTGGCTCGACACCGCCCCCGCAGGCACGTCGTATTCGCGACCTGGTGATTGGCTCGCAGGAGATTCACGACCACGTCGTGCACTTCTACCATCTTCACGGTCTGGACTGGATTGATGTCACGAAGGCTCTCGAGGCAGATCCGAAGAAGACCGTTGAGTTCGCGCAGTCGATCGGCTCGACGTGGAAGGGCAACAACGAAGAAACCTTCGCCCGGGTCAAGGAGACCGTGCAGGGCATTGTGGACTCCGGCCAGCTGTCCATCTTCACCGGCGGCTACTGGGGACATGAGGACTACCGCTTGCCGCCTGAGGCCAACCTGATGGCAGTGTCGCACTACCTCGACGCCTTGGCTTTCCAGCGCTCTATCATCCGCATTAACACCGTCTTCGGCGGTAAGAATCCACACCCGAACTTCCTGGTCGGAGGCATGGCGTGCTCCATCGACCCGGAACGCTCTGAGACGGTCAACCAAGTCGGCATTGATCAGATCAAGTCCTGGATCGACGAGATTGTGGAGTTCGTCAATGACTGCTTCTACCCAGATGCAGTCGCCATCATGAGCGTTTACAAGGACTACTTCGACATCGGTCGCTCCTCCGACAGCTTCCTGGCGGTAGGCATGGCCGGCGCCACTTACTCCGGCGACCCGGCTAAGTCCCGTGTCCAGACCGTGCATCCAGACATCAAGCCCGGTGTCATTCTCGACGGTGACTACACCAAGCTCCACCCATTCCAGCCGGAAAAGATCGAGGAATTCATCAACTCCGCCTGGTATACGCAGGAAGCCGGCGATGATGTCGGCCTCAAGCCGTATGACGGCGAAACAACTGTGAACTACACCGGCCCGAAGCCGCCGTACGAGTGGTTGTCGGACAATGAAAAGTACACCTGGTCGAAGGCGCCGCGTTACGACGGTCGCGCTGTTCAAGTTGGCCCGGTTGCTCGTGTGCTGTTGGCATACCTGCAGAAGGAGCCGGAGACAATGCGCCTGGTCGACGAGGTCATGGATAAGCTCGACCTGCGCATTGAGCAGATGAACTCCACTGCGGGACGCACCTACGCACGTGCTGTGGAGTCTGTGACCACCGCCAATTACTTGGCAGATCACATTTTCCCGGAGTTCGTTGAGGCCCTGAAGAACGGCGACATCGATGTCTTCGACAACAGCCGTTGGGAGCCGACCACGTGGCCGGAAAAGTGCCAGGGCGTGGGCTTCCTCGAGGTCGCTCGTGGCATGCTCAGCCACTGGGTCAAAATTGAAAATGGCAAGGTGACCAACTACCAAGCCGTGGTTCCCACCACGTGGCTGGCCGGTGGCCGTGACTCGAAGGGGCAGCTTGGCCCATACGAGCACGCGCTGGCTGGCGATGGCACACATCCGCTGGTTGATCCCGAGCAGCCGCTTGAACCACTTCGCACGATTCATTCCTTCGATCCATGTATGGCCTGCGCAGTCCACATTTTGGATCCGGCTGGTCAGGAAATGTTTAAGGTGACGACGGCATGACACCCCCAGTGAGTGAAAATCCGGAACTGCGACTAAAAGATTCCAAGGGCAACCCCCTGGTTATTGCGGTTATTGACGCACACACCAGCCACTGGTTGTCGCCATCCGAGGTCATTCAGGCCGCAGCAATTGTCCCGGACGACTCCCGCGATCCTGTCGACCTTGCGCTAAAGGTCAGCTTGCGTCGTCGTCGTGACGATCTTTTCCACCTCGACGGCACGCCACTGATGAAACTGACCCCGGATTCCTACGACCCGGCGACGCCTGACCGCCGTTACTCCATTGCCAAGGTGCACGGCCTCAACATTGCGGATCAAACGGTCGATGTCGCCATCATGCGCGGTGAATTGAATGCGGTCGTTGAGGCATCCACGATGTCCCGTGAGGAAGGCGTTCTACTTCGTCGTAACGCGAACATGCATCATGGTCGCGGGCACCGCAGCATGGGCGTCGCGCTTGCGCCCATTGACAAAGACGGAAATATCATCGGAGAGTTCATCTTCGAAGGATTCGTGGCAATGGGGCTGCGGAAACTCGACGAGGCCATTGCGGAGAACAAGAAGGGCTCCGGTTCGTGGGTCGAGGTTCACCTGTGGGGATGGGCGCTGCGCGTTCAACATTGGTTGAACCTGGCGCTGATGTTGGTGATGACCTTTACTGGCTGGTACATCATGCAGCCCTATTTGACTGAGCGCACCTATGACGGCTCGGCCGCGGGATTCGCGATGGGATATGTCCGTTTCGCGCACTTCTTAGCCGGATTCCTATGGATCGCGGTGGGGCTATGGCGTGTCATTCTGCTGTTTGTTACCCACGACCGACAAACACGATGGCGTGCGCTATGGCCGATTTATAACAAGCAGGATGTTAAAGACCTCTGGCACACGATGCAGTACTACCTCTTCCTGCGCAAGGAAGGGCCGTTCTACTTCGCACACAATCCGCTGCAGCAGCTGGCGTACACCGGCATTTACGCGATGTGTTTCATCCAGATGCTCACAGGTTTGTCGCTATACGCGATGATGGACCAGTCCAACTGGTTCTTCCAGCTGTTGGCTATGCCCACGCACTGGATTGGCATCGGCTACTTCCGCCTGATTCACACAATCATCATGTACCTGATTTGGCTCTTCGCCATCATTCACGTCTACCTGGTTATCCGCTCTGATGCGGTACACAACCACGGTGGTCTGTCCTCGATGATTGGTGGCTCTGTCTGGCTACCGCGCGGCACGCAACCGGTTGACTCTCCACGCATTGGATAGGAGATCATTGGGTAACGATAAGGTGTCCGACGCAGTCACCGGTGCTGATGCTGGCACTCCGTTGGTGACGGTTCTTGGCATCGGCAACCCCGTCATGGGCGACGACGGCATTGGTCTCGAGCTGCTGAGGCGCCTTGCCCCAGAACTGGAATCTGCAGGCATGGGGCAGACAACGCAGGCCGGGGATTCTGCGCATCTGGTCTGGTCGCCCTCCAACCTCGATGATCCTGCGAACCTCGCCGGGCGAGGGGACGAATGGACGGGTGCGGTTGCCTACATCGATGGTGGCACCTGCGGTATGGAGTTGCTGCCCATCGTGCAGGAGGCCAAGAACCTATTGTTGCTCGACGCTCTCGCTGGTCCGGGGGATCCCGGTACCGTCGTCAAGCTCGTCGGTGACCAGATCCCTAGACTATTGGCGGCAAAGCTGTCCGCGCATCAGGTCGGCTTGCTGGATTTGCTCACCGCGGCGCGACTGCTGGGGCAGGAGCCTGAGCGCGTCGGTGTGGTGGGAGTGGTCTACGAGTCTGCCGACATGGTGGTGGGGCTCAGCAACACGGCACTTGGCGGCATTGAGGAGGCGACTGAGGTTGCGCGCGAGCTCATCGACAGCTGGCTTGCCGACGAGCGCGACAGTGACGTCTAACCCTCGCCCTCAGCGCTGACCTCAATACTGGAGATTTCAAACTCGCGGCCGTGCCGCAAATCCGCAGTTGGGGTGCCGCAGACAGGGCAGGTTAGAGCATAGAATTCATCAATTTCATGCTCAGCCTCGCAGGTGGGGCAGTAGACCGTCGAGACAATGAGCTCGGCATCTAACTCGGCGCCCTCACACTGCGTCGCGGCACTGGCCACAGGCCATGCGGCGATGAGGGAATCGTAGACGACCCCGGAGCGGTCGCCCACACGCATTGACACCTTTGTCACGGTACGTCCCGGGCAGACCTCGGCAATCTTTTCCACCACGCTGGTCAACAATCCAAGCTCATGCACAGATACCATTATGGCGAAGCACTCAGCGCGAAGGAGGCGCAGGCGGACCATGTCATCCAAATCCGTTCCGGTTACCCAGCACATCCAGCTCGATGAGCTTGTTGACCCATTCGAGGCACGACTGGATGTCTATCGCGATGACAACGGCGCCATCACACAGGTGTCCTTCGACCTTTCAGGGCTGCCGCGTATCGACGGGATGCTCGTGGGCAAGCAGGCATTAGATGTGCCAGATATCACCAAGCGGCTGTGTGGCCTGTGCCCGGTTGTGCATCATCTTGCAGGTGTACGGGCGGTGGAGGACCTCTACGGGATTTCCGATATTCCCCGCACCGCACAGTTGATTCGAGAGCTGCTGGCGGCCGGGTCGACCTTGGATAATCTAGCGACCAAGTTTGTGGCCGCCGACCGCGAGGGGGCGCGGGCAATGAAGCGTGCGGGAAAAGCTCTGATGCGTGCAGCGGGGGCACCGTCGCACTTCCCGGATGTCGCCGTCCCCGGCGGTGTGCGCGCGGCAGTGGATAAGACGCTTGTTTCTGAGGCCGAAAGTGCTCTGGAGGCGCTGGCTGAGACGGCGGTAATCAAGGAAGTGGAGCTTCTTGCCGCCCCCGATGCTTCTGGTGCTTGGACGGATACTTTTGACGGTCTCGACGTCGCAGTCGTCGACGCTGACGGTGAACTTGCTCCGCTGGGAAATTACCTGGCAGTCGCGCGGCACGACACCGATACCGCAGCGCAGATTTTCCCGGCTGCTGATTGGCCTACACGTGTTCGGGAATCCCGTCCGGGCGATGCCGCTCCCAGGCCGGTGTTTGATGCCTCGAAGGAGCTGGGCAAGGATGGTTGTGAAGGTCAGCGGGCAGATTTTTACCGGGTGGGGCCGGTCTCCAGGCAGGTTGTCGTCGATAAGCGTGGAATCAGCCCACGCGACGCCCAACGCCAGCTTCTCGCCGACACCGTGGCCTGGGCGAAGCGGGTGCTTGCCGACGGGGAGCTGCTCGGCGACCATGTGTGCAATCCGAATGCTGCGACGGCGATTGAGAATGCTGACTTTGAAGAACCTCGCAGCGGTGTCGGGATGATTGACGGGCCACGTGGGCTGTTAGTGCATCGTTATACGGCAGGAGCTGACGGCATCATTACGGATTGTCAGATTATGACACCGACTGCGCAGAATGAACCCTGGCTGACGCGTATGCTTACCGAGCAGCTGTGCGGTGGCGGGGAGACTGCGGGGGTCGAGAAGTCGATTTGGGCCGCTGATCCGTGCCTACCGTGTAGTTCGGCACCTGCGGGAGTGATGACATTCACGATGCAGGAACATGCCGGTGCACCTGCGGACAATATAACAACGGATAGCCCTGGTTCGGCGGACGCCCCGACTGTAGTGGAGAGGACGAAGTAACACGATGTGTCTTGGAATTCCTGCCCGGGTTTTGGCAATCGCCGATGGTCCATTGCCGATGGCGACGGTGGATATGGCGGGGCAGAAGCGGCAATGCTCGGCAATGTACGTGCCTGAGCTGGTGGCAGGTGATTGGGTGTTCGTCCAGAACGGGTTCATCATGAACGTGCTGGACGAACAGGAGGCCAAGGAGGCCTTGGCCGCAATTGAGGAATATAACCTCATCGAACATGTCGCTGAGGTCTCCCCGAAGGGACGGGCCTAGTTCACGCAGGTCACGCCGGCGGCGTCGATAGCGGGGCGATCTTCCTGCGGAATTGCCCCGCCTTCCTGGCCGATGACATCGCCATTGGAACCATCTTCGACTTCAGGCGCGGGTTCGGCACCGTCGCCCGAATCAGCGGCCATTCCCTCTGATGTCAATCCCGGGCCTTCGTAGTCACCGGCAATTGTCACTGAGATGTGGTGCGGATCGAGGTATGGATCGTGGACAATCGGTACGCCACCGAGTGCCTCAGAGATGGCCTGCGCTGCCGGATCCTCTGGGTCAGCCGCATTGATCTGGCTGGAGGCAACGCCGGCGAACTCAGCGTTGCCGACCTCGCCCTGGGTGTAGCCCTTTTCCGTTAAGAAGCCTGAGACGCCGCTGGCCAAACCTTCAATGCCTGTGGCGTTGTAAACGCTGACCGTAGTTTCAGCCGCGTTGGGGTCAGCCTTCTTTTCGTCTTCTTCCTTCGCCGGAGCTTTTTCTTCCTTGGTGCCCAGCAGGGTCTCGAAGTACTTGTGAACCTGGCCCTTATCGATTGTGACCACCGACTCGCCATAGTCACCGACACCGTCAATCGAGGTCACCGGGATAGTTTCAAACTTCACGTTGCCACCACTGAGGCCCTGCATCTGGGTAGCAAATCCGGTGACATCCCAGTTGTCGTCGAGTACCACCGAGCGCTGGACAGCATTGCCCAGTTCAGACAGCTTCGCGGGATTAGACAGCGTGCCAGCGCCGAGCAGCTTATTGGTGAACGAGGCCATGAAGACCTGCTGGCGAGTAATTCGGTCGAGGTCACCGCGGGGCAGACCATGGCGCTGGCGGACGAATGAGAGCGCGTCGGCACCCTTCAATGTCTGTGAGCCCGCTGGGAAATCTGCACCCGAGAACTCGTCGTAGACAGCCTCATTCAGACATACATCGACACCACCAATGGCATCGGTGAGCAGGACAAAGCCGAGCAGACCAACTTCTGCGTAGTGGTCAACGGTGATACCGCTGAGATCGCTAATGGTTTCAATCAGAGCTCTACGTCCGGCCTCGGTCGAGCGACGCTCAATGTCTTCCGGCGAGGCCCCGCTTCCTGCGAGTTCTTCTTCCACCATCTGCTTTGTATTGCCGTAGACACCATTGATCTTTGTGTTGCCTAGGCGATTGGTGTGGACATAGGTATCGCGCGGAATGGAAATTGCCGTCGCTGAAGAACCATCGGCAGGAACACGAATCACAATAATCGTGTCTGTATTCGTGGCTTCTTCGTCGCCGGCACGCAGAAGCTCAACTTCTTCCGGAGTCAGCGGGTTGCCCTGGGCATCGGTGCGGGAGTCGGAGCCGACGAGCAGAATATCGGTTGCACCGTCCTTCTCACTGCCCAGACCGAAGTCGCCACCCGAACCCAAGTTGTCGGTGGTCCTACCGAGTGTCCACCAGCCAACTGCGGAAATAACCAGGATAATGGCCGAGAGCAGCACAAGCGCATTGCGCAGCATCGGCGGCCAAGCTTGGGCGGTACTCTCTGCAGAGGACGGTGGCGCTTGAATATCGCGTGCGTGACGCGCGCGTGGCGTGTGGCTGCTCAAACCGGGGCTCCTCTTAAACCGTTTTCGAAAATATAATTTGTGCTGCATGTCTGCGTGGGCATTCCACACATCGTGGAGAGCAGTAAGCAGCTGCGGAAACTACATAAACCTTAACCGTCCAACCGTGTGCGGTTACACCTCAACACAGTGTCAATCGTATCTACGATAGTGATAAAGAAGAATATGTCTGAAATTTCAGTCTCGCATTTCGCCACTCATGGACCAACCCACAGCAACTCGCGGCGTCCCATTGTCGCCATAACTGGTGCGGCGGGACAGCTGGGTACTGCGCTTCAGTGTGATTCTTTTGCCGCCGGTGTTGAGGTGCGCGCTCTCACTCGGGCACAGTTGGATATCACTGATTCGGCTGCTGTGGAGGCAACGCCTCTGCTTGACGACGTCGACATCATCATTAACGCGGCAGCGGCGACCGATGTCGATGGCGCAGAATCCGATCCCGGTTCGGCGCACCTTATTAATGCACTCGGACCGAAGTACTTGGCGGCTCGGGCGAAAAAAGAAGGCGCGTATCTCATTCACATCTCCACCGACTATGTCTTCGGTGATGTAGCAATCGATGAGATGACGGGGCAGCGCCGAGCGCTGCGAGTTGATGATTTCACCGCGCCTCAGACTATGTATGGACGTACCAAGTTAGTGGGGGAGAATAATGTGCGTGATTCGGGTGCGCGTTTCGCTATTTTGCGCACGGCGTGGGTCTGGTCGGGGCCCACACAGCCGGAGGCCAAGGACTTCGTTTCCACGATGATGCGTCTGGCAGAGACGGCGACTGACGACAAAGGCAATCCGGCAATTATTAAGGTCGTTGACGATCAGCACGGAAACCCCACATTTGTCGGTGATCTCGCCGGAGCTGTCTGGGAGTTGTCCGAACGTGTGTTGTCCGAACCGAGCAGCGCACCGACCGGCACCTTCCATGTCACGGGCAGCGGTGAGGCGACATGGTTCGAGGTGGCTCGCGAAGTGTTTCGGCTCACCGGTCACGATCCGCAGCGTGTGGTGGCTTGTACCAGCAGTGAGTTCCCACGTCCGGCCCCACGTCCGGCCTGGTCCGTGTTGGATGGTTCGGCATGGAGTGAGGTAGGTCTACATGCGCTTCCGGAGTGGCAGGACACTTTGCGGGCAGTCCTGACCTAGGGTCTAGGTTTGTGATTGAAACCTCGAATTCCCCGCAACCCTCGCAGCTTCCGCTCGGTGTGGTCACCGTGACCTTTTCGCCCGGTGAGCACCTGAGCAAGCTGGTGGATTCGCTGGGCCCCGCCGCCAGTGCCTCCACGCGTCTGATTATGGCCGACAACGGCTCGACGGATGGTTCCGTGGAGAAGGAAGAAGCTCGGGCCAAGGAGACCGGAGCGGATGTTCAGCTTCTGCGCACCGGCGGCAACATTGGCTATGGCGCGGCCGCCAACCGTGGCATTGCGGAGCTGGGGCGGGCTCGCCGTGCTGGTGAAATCAATCCTGATTACGTCATGCTGGTCAATCCTGACGTGGTGTTTGCCCCTGGCGCAATCGATGTTCTGTTGGAATGCGCGCAGCGCAATCCCAAAGCTGGAGCGATTGGTCCGCTGATTCGCGAGGCGGATGGCAGCGTGTACCCGTCGGCACGCGCGGTTCCTAAACTTGTCAGCGGTATCGGGCACGCGCTGCTTGCCGATATCTGGCCTACTAACCCTTTCTCACGGCGCTACCGGGATGACACGGATATGGATCGTGAGCGATCGGCGGGATGGTTGTCGGGCGCGTGCCTGCTGCTGCGGTGGGATGCGTTCGACCAGATTGATGGCTTTGATACCCGCTACTTCATGTACATGGAGGACGTGGATTTGGGTGACCGACTGGGCAAGGCCGGTTGGAGCAATGTTTTCTGTCCCCGTGCAGAGATTCGTCACGCGCAGGGGCATTCTGCCAGTAAGCACCCGGAAATTACCGTAAAGGCCCATCACGAGTCGGCATACCGTTTTATGTCAGATCGCCTGCCGGGGCCGGCGCTGGCACCTGTGCGACTGGCATTGCGTTTGGGGCTGTTCCTGCGTGGCAAAGTCATAATCGCGGTCAAAAAGCGTAGGAATTAATTAACTGTTGGAATGATCCATCGAAGAAAGTTACCGATTTCATGACTACCGAAGTTCGTCCGAGTGCTGGGCATGGCTCCGCCTTCCAGCCGGGAGCGGATGCTGCACAGCAGGCGGGAGCCACGTTGGCTGAACAGACTGACGCTGTCATTCTGGTCGGCGGGCAAGGTACGCGTTTGCGTCCCCTTACCGTGAATACGCCGAAGCCGATGCTGCCCACGGCAGGGCATCCATTCCTGGAGCATCTGCTTGGCCGCATTCGTGCAGCAGGTATGAAGCACGTGGTATTGGGCACCTCCTACCGAGCTGAAGTATTTGAAGAACACTTCGGCGATGGTTCGGATTTGGGTCTCGAAATTGAATATGTCTTTGAAGCTGAGCCGCTGGGTACCGGTGGCGGTATCCGAAACGTCCTAGACAAGCTGCGCTATGACACCGCGATGATTTTCAACGGCGATGTCCTCGGCGGTACCGACTTGCGTGCGGTGTTGGGTACTCACGCGGAGAAGGATGCGGACG
The DNA here is from genome assembly GCF_001838255.1 of Corynebacterium sp. HMSC073B01. Classification (NCBI taxonomy): domain Bacteria; kingdom Bacillati; phylum Actinomycetota; class Actinomycetes; order Mycobacteriales; family Corynebacteriaceae; genus Corynebacterium; species Corynebacterium sp. HMSC073B01. The sequence continues at coordinate 93,991 of NZ_KV836148.1, forward strand.
TCACGATGCACCTCGTACGTGTGCCGGATCCACGCGCGTTCGGCTGTGTCCCGACCGATGAGGATGGGCGCGTCCTGGAGTTCCTGGAGAAGACCCAGGATCCGCCAACCGATCAGATTAATGCCGGTATCTACGTGTTCCGCCGCGAGATTATCGAATCGATTCCGGCTGGTCGTCCTATTAGCGTTGAGCGTGAAATCTTCCCAGCGCTGCTTGACCGCGGTATGAACGTCTACGGTCACGTTGATTACGCCTACTGGCGTGACATGGGGACTCCGGGTGACTTCGTCCGCGGCTCCTCCGATTTGGTCCGCGGTATCGCGCCGTCACCGCTACTAGAGGGTAAGCACGGCGAAGCGCTTGTCGACGAATCAGCGTCGGTCGGTGGCGGCGCTCTTCTCTACGGTGGCTCTGTCGTCGGACGTGGGGCGGAGATTGGTGCGGGAGCTCGGATTGATCAATCGGTGATCTTCGACGGCGCACGCATCGGTGCCGGTGCTGTGATTGAGCGCTCTGTGATTGCCGATGGCGCCGATATTGGCCCGCGGACGGTCATCAGTGATGCCATTATCGGCGAGGGTGCCGTCGTTGGTGCGCGCTGTGAATTGATCAACGGTATCCGTGTGTGGCCGGGTGTCCAGATCCCCGATCACGGAGTACGTTTTTCGACGGATGTCTAGTCTGCAGCCTTCGGCGTGTCAGACTTTTGTCGGCAATATCTGATTAGAATTGCCGAAGTGTCGCCAAAGGTGCTGGTGAGAGGCATGTGGCGAATGTGATTGAGTTCAGGTGGCAGGTTTAGAGTCCGGGGGCCATCCTTCAACCTGAACTTAATCCCCAACGCGGGGGGAGGGGCTTCAGGGGCAATGAAAAGTATTGGGGCAAATTCTCTATTCGGCTTGACCGATGGTGGGTTACACGTGTGTAATCACAAATGTGTGTTTCGCACACTAAGCCCAATTTAAAGACCCGCAGCAACAACCATCAGGAGGCCCTCGGCATGGAAAAGTCCAGCATGTTTGATGGCGGCTCTGCTGTGGATAGTGAGACGAATGCGGGTGACATCGCTGTGAATGATAGCTCCTCTGAAAACCAGCCTCGGCCGTTGACAGAGTGGGCAGATGACCTTTCGGGGTTGTTTGAAGCCGTCGATCAGGACTGGCAGGAGCAAGCTCTGTGTGCCCAGACCGATCCAGAAGCTTTCTTCCCTGAGAAGGGTGGGTCCACTCGCGAAGCAAAGCGTATTTGTCGTGCTTGTGGTGTGCGAGATGAATGCCTGGAGTTTGCTCTCGAGCATGATGAGCGCTTCGGCATTTGGGGTGGCCTCTCTGAGCGTGAGCGCCGCCGTTTGAAGCGGCAGATTGGCTAGGATCGCGCGGCTAGTTTTTCGTGTGCACGCAATGCCACAGTTTCCCCTTGGGTAATACCCTGGGGGATTTTTCGGTGAACGAGTTTTTCCTGCTCTCTAGGGTTAATAGACGAAAATATGTCCGCTCAGCATGTCGCTGGGTGGGCCCTTTTGTCGCTTAGTTCTTAATGCGAGTTACTGACTGCGTTTATGACAAAAATCGCC